>JACPZS010000057.1 GCA_016195385.1 Verrucomicrobiota bacterium | reverse complement strand
GATTTGCTTCCGAGCTTTCCATTCAAGAAAATTGCTGGCATAGCGAGGGCAGTGGGCAAAGCGATTTTGGTTTCTTCCTCGACGGCCACTATCACTCGCTCATCGTGCTGACGCGCTGGCCGCGCACGACCTACCCAGGAATTATTCAGCGCCTCACGAATCTCCGTCTCCTGGACTTCACCATCACGGTGATTGTTGACCCACTGCCCATCACGCAGGAAATCAACAAGGAGGAAAAGGAGCACGACCGCATTGCGGGCGACTACGCCAGCGAAAAGAAAATCTCCCTGCTCACGGTGATGGAGAAGAAGCAGAAAAAGATTCACGCGCTGATGCAGGGGCAGACGATTCCGTTTCACGCCATGTTCGCCATCCGCGTTTGGGACAAGACCCGCGACGGCTTGAACGCGAAGGCGGGCGCAATCAAGAACGCGATCAACTCGATGAACGCAGCGCAGTATTTCGAGAGCAACCTGCCCAGCACGTCGAAGAATCTGTTTTTCCAGACGTGGCCGGGCTGGACGTGGGGACGTTACGAGCACCGCAAACTCTACTCCGAACACCGTTTCCTCGCAGACATGCTCCCGGTCACAAGCACATTCACCGGCCACCTTGCAGGCGCGGAGGCGATCTACGACGGCCCGGCCAGCAACCTGGTCGGTATTGAAACTTTCTCCGGCTCAGTGGACAACAAATCGCCGCAGCACGCCGTATTGCTCGGCATGTCCGGCGCGGGAAAATCCGTGACCGTCTGCGACCTCCTCACGCAGACCGAGGGTTACTTCGGTTACACCGTCATTATCGAGGAAGGATTGAGCTACGGGATTTACACCGCGACGGTCGAGGAAGGCGCGCGGCCAATCATCATCCACCCGGATGGTGACCTGACCATCAATTACCTCGACACGAAGGGGCTTCCACTCACGCCGGATCATTTGTCAGCGGCGACCGCACTCGTGGCGCGGATGATCGGAACTTCGTCGCAGGAGGACAAGCAGATGCTTCGGCAGGCGCAAATCGCCAAATATCTCAACCTGCTTTACGAGGATGCGTTTCAGGACTGGCAGAAGAAACGTCACGACCAGTTGCTCGACATCGCGCGTCACGCGCTCGCGCTGCAACAGTTCCGCGCCGCTCACTTCACACCAGACGAGTTTCCGACGCACCGGATGTTGCAGGAACTGATGATGCTCGACCCGATGGGCGCGGAGCGCGACCAAATCATGGAGATTGCGACGCTCATCTTGCCTTGGTGTCGCGACGGCAATTACGGCTGCCTGTTCGATGGCACGAGCAACCTGTCGCTCACGGGAAAAATCGCGCACTTCGAGTTGGGGTATATCCCGGAGTCAGCGAAGGAATTAAAAGCGGCAGCGGGCTTCCTCATCACCAATCACGCCCGCAAGCACATCATGACGTTGCCGCGCGCGATTCGGAAACGGAATGTCTATGAGGAAGTCGCCCGCTTCCTCGACATCCCAGGCGGACAGGAAATCGTTCAAGAGAGCTACGCTCAACTTCGGAAGTTCAATTGCTGGAACATTTCCATCGTGCAGCAGTATGCGCGGTTCAAACAGTCGCGCATCCGCTCGGCCGTATTCGGAAACTCGCGCCAGTTTTTCATTATGCGCCAGAACGACCGCGCGGACTTGGAAGACATGGGCAAGGACATTGCGCTGCCAGAGGTGACGCAGCACGCGATTATGAACTACCCGCTGCCTGACCACCAAACCGGCCAGAAGTATTCGCCGTTCACTTATCTTCACACCGACGCCACGCGGAATATGTGCGGCACGGTCCACAACGTCTCCTCAGCGGAAATGCTCTATTGCAGTTCGTCGAGCGGCGAGCACTTCGACCGACGTGCCCGCGAGCTTCGTCAGAGCAAGAGCATCGTCGAGGGAATCATTCATCACGCCAATCGTCCGACAGAAAAAGAATCCAACACGCACTAACGCTTATGAAACACGCACTGAAATTCTACGCATCAAACATCGCGCTTGCCGCGCTCGTCATCGACTTGTTCGCGGGCTGCGCCGCCACTCGTCCCATCAGCGACACCGCGCTCGGTGCGGGCGGCGCTTACCTCGGCCACGAACTTTCCAACGGCGATCCGCTCGCCACCGCCGCTGGCGCGGCGGGTGGAGTCATCTTGAGCGAGGGACTCCACTTCGCCGCGAAAAAGCAATCTGACAAGGCTTACGCCGCAGGTTACGACAAGGGCAAGAGCGACGCCGTAAAACAACAGTATTGGCTCTACGTCGCCATGCAGCAGCAGAAGCGTAACCAGGTCGCCAACGTCCGCCTTTATCCCGTGAAGTTGCCCGAACAGCGAATTGACGGGGTAACGTTCCAACCATCAACAAAACTCCTCCGCATCGAGGAGTAGCAGGCCGTGCCTGCAACCGCAGAAAGAAAGGAAACACATCATGAAAAAACTCATCGCACTCACGCTTGTCACACTCAGCGTCGCGGTTTCCGCGCGCGCGCAGTGGATCGTCTATGACCCGACGATGAACATGCAGCAGATCATGGCTCAGGCGCAGAACATCGCCAAATACATCCAGATGATCCAAAACCAGGTGCAGCAGATTCAAACGCTCACCGACCAACTCAACGAGTTCAAACACTACGAAAGTCTGTTCGGCGACCCCAAAGCGGTCGTGCTGACAACGGTTCAGCCGCTCGTCACCGACCTTCGCAAAACGGAACTCGGCCAGACACTGACCGCGCTCGAAGGCGCTGTGGATGCAGGCCATGCCATGCTCTATGACGCCAACGGCTTGTTCAGCAGCATTGGCACGACGTTCAACACGCCAAATGGGGCGACGGTAACGCGCCGCGAAGCGACGTATCTGCCCGTCGCCGCCGTGCAGAAGACCACGGACAATTTCCTGTCCGTCTCCACCGACGCGACCACCCGGCGCATTGCGTTGAAGGAGGAAATCGCCCGCACAACCACGGCGCTCAAGAACGCCACCACCGACGCCGAGGTTCAAAAGTTGACCGGCGTTCTCATCGGCCTCTCGTCCGCGCTCAACAATACGGACTTCGAGATCAATCAGGCTACCGCGTCCGCCCTAGTGCAGGACGTTGCCAATCGCAACGACGCGCAGCGCCAGATTGATGCGAAGAAAGAGCAGCAACACGCCGAGTTCACCGAAGCCGTGCAGAAGTATGGACAGACGTTTCGCCTGATGAACGCGCCCACGGCGTTCCCGACTCCGTAACCGCAACCACAAATCGTCCCGACGTATGGCTTCCTTTGAAAGTCTCTTTCCGACGTTCCTGCAAAAGTGCGTGGAGCTGCACGAGTTGCTGCGCATCGTGGCTTTCATGCTGTTCATCGTCGGGACGATCATGCTCGTCGCCCACGGATTCACCGGCAAGACGCTCATGCTCCACATGGTCCGGCTATTTGTGCTGACCGCTTTGCTGGTGATGCTGCCGCAGTGGGGCAACCAGGTTCAGCAGCTTGTGCAAACCTCCATTCTCGATGGCCTCGGCATCGACCCGTCGAATGTGCAGGACCAATACAACAATCTTCTCGTCATCAAACGCGACACCGGCACTGACCATTCGTGGTGGGATATTCTCGGCGACTTGAGCGGCTTCACCGTCGAGGTTCTCATCTCCGGCGTTCTCTGGCTGGTTGGCGAGTTCGCGTCGTTGCTCGTGTTCTGGGCCTACATCATCCAGAAGTTCATTCTGTTTTCCAGCTACGCGCTTTCACCGCTGCTCATCGGCATGATGGCAATTCGTCCGCTGCGCTCCGTTGGTAGTCGTTACCTGATGAACATCGTCGGCGTTCTGCTCTGGCCGCTTGGCTGGGCCGTCGCCGCGCTCATCACCCAGGGCATTCTCGATTTCATGACCGACCCCGCGTTCAAATATATTGACCCCACCGCGACGATTTACTCCCTGCAAGCCACCGTCGGCGTGGTAGTCGTCGCGTTCTGGATTGTGTTCAGCACCATTGCCGCCCCGCTCGTCATTCAAAAGGTTCTCGCGCATGGCGTGCTTGCGGGAGGACAGCTCTTGGCCGGAGCAGCCAGCAGTTTCTTCCAAACCGCTGCCACCACCGCAGGGGCAGCCGCCGTCGCGTCCACCACTGGCGTTCCTTTCGCGACGGTGGGCGCGGCGGGCATGGCGGCAGTCTTGAGCACGCTCTCGACCGCAGGCGGACACGGGAGTGCCGGCGCGATCATCATCGCTGGCTCTGGCCTGCCGCCGCGCTCGGCGCGCGGGCGACCGGGCGACGACATCACCGGCGACAAATCCGTTCGTGAACTCATCGCCAAGGGCAAAGGCAACTATTACTGACAATTTATGGAAACGACCGAACTCAATCCCCGCCAAACGCCGACCGGCAATGGCTCGACGCCTCGTGTCGCGCGCAAGCGTTTCGACCCGACGCAACTTTTCGCCCAACGTGACCGCCTCCCGTGGTTCTGGTTTTTCGTGGCCGTGGCCGTGAGTGTTCTGGCCGCGCTGGACCGCTACCACATCATCAATCAATTCAAGCAGCGCGAGCGGGTTGTCATCATTGATCCGTCACAGACCTATTACATCAGTCCACTGCTTCAGTTTTCGGAAGCGAAGGATTTGCACGTCCAGCAAGCGGAACTCGCGGCGATCACATTCCTCGAACGCAATCCAAAGGACTTCGATCATCCTGATTTGCTGCGGCAGGTGTTTTTGAAATCCGCGCTGCAAAAAGCGCAAGACCAACGCACACGCGAGGCGGTTGAGTTTCGCGCGAAGCAGCTTCACCAGAAACCGGAGATTGCGAAGATAGACATTCTCGCCACGCGGGATAACGAAATTCTCGCCACAGTTTCCGGCCAAGTCATCCGCACCGGCATTTTTCAGGAGAAAGCTTTCAATGAAGCTTTCAACTTCAAATTGAGTCTCCGTCTCATCCGCAACCCCAACATGGCTGCCAACGGTCGTTTCCCCACCGCTGTCGGCGACTTCAAATATGAAATCACCAATTAGTCTTTTTGTCTTGCTGGCCGCCACCGTCGCGTTCGCCGAAACGCCGGAAGCGATTCAGCGCATCACACTTGACGAGCGTGTCGTCGTCACCGTGCCAGTCGCGACGAACCGCGTCACCACCTTCAGCTTTCCCGGCCCAATTGCTGCGATTGATGCCGTGGGCGTGACCGCTGATGGCAAGACGCCGGGGCAGTTCCAGCTCGCGCATACGAAAGGCTCATCGTTCGTGTCCGTCCGCGCGCTCGCGCGCAAGGCCGCAACGAATCTCAACATCCGGTGGAACAAGCGCACTTACGTTTTTGAAATCGTCGAAAGCGATGTGCCGGTCCTCGCGCTCAATCTCGAAGATCAAACGCCAGCGGAAAGCGTCCAACCCGCGCCACTCGTCACCCCAACGCGGTTGCTTGCGTTGCTGGACAAGGCGAAGGCGTTTCAGCTTTTGAAGAAACAGCACGCGGAAGCGGTCGCCGACGCGGAGGCCAGGACGTTTGGGGACGAACCGCAAGTGACCGATTTCAACGACTACGAAATCCGCGTCGAAGAAGTGTTTCGTTTCAACGGCGAGGACACGCTCGTTTTCCACGTCACGCTGCGGAACAAGTCAGACAGTGAAATTCGTTATCTGCCGGAGAGCTTCACCGTGCGCGTCGGCAATCGGCTATACTACCAGTCCATCAGCGACGCGCCGGGCGTGCTGCCACCGTGCGCCGCCAGCACGGTTTATTTTGCCATTACCGGAACGCCGGACGGAGGGCGGAATGAGTTGTCATTGAAAAACGAATTCACGGTGCTGGTCACGCGAACTTCACCGCCGCCTCCCGTTGCCACTGTTACCAACGCGCCGGTTGTTCCTGCGAAACCAATGCGCTCTCCCAAAGGTCAGCCATGAAACCGCGAGACTTCCTCAACTTTTTCAAAACCAAGAGCGGCAAGCTGGTTTTGTTCGTGGCGTTGTTTGGCGGCGGACTGTTGGTGTTCAGCGCGCTGCGTGGCAAGTCAGGCAATGACGACTTGGATGTTCGTGTCTCTCGCTCCCAAACGAACATGACGGACAAGCCGCAGGTCGTGCAAACCGTCGTGCGACCGATGCAGCCGTTTTATCCGCCGACACCGAAGCCAGAGCCGTTGCCGACTGCGCAAACCAACGCCGCTCCAAAAGTTCTCATCGAACATCAGCCAAAGGAATCCGCACCCGCGCTGCTCGCGCCCATCAGTCTTTTTGCTGACGCCACGGCTGGTGTTGCCGAACCAAAGTCCGTGAGTTCCACCTACGCGCCGTTTGGTCGGCTCATTCCTTGTGAGACAGTCGTCACCGTTGATTCGGCTTCGATTCAGACGCCCATCGTCGGCCTCGTCACCGAGAACATTTATCACGCGGGCAAATTGGTGATCCCGGCAGGCACAGAGGTTCACGGCACGGCGGCGACTGACCGCCATCGTGAACGCATCTCCAGCGGCAACAGTTGGACACTTGTTTGGCAGACCGGCGAAGAACTTCAATTGAAAGCTCTGGCACTCGACCGCGAGTTTTCCGGTGGCCAGGAAGGCTGGGGCATCACGGACGGCAGCGCCGGATTGCGCGGACGAGTCATCAAGTCCGACGACATGGCGGACATTAAACTTTTCGCGGCGACGTTTCTCTCCGGGGCGGCCGGGGCGCTCACCGAAAAGCAACAAACCGTCTTTGGCCCTATCAACAGCCCTTCGCTGGCTAATGCACCCTTTGAAGGCGCGCAAAAAGTTCTCTCGATTTACGCGCAGCGGATTTACGAAGCGATCCAGAAGGACGGTTTCTACGTCCGCGTGCCGAGCGGGAAACAGTTTTACCTCTACGTCCTGCAAACGATTGACCGTGCTGATGCCATAGTTGCCGGTTCAGCCAAGGCGTTCGCAGAAGAAGACAAGTCCACGCCAACGCCCTCGTCAGTCTTTACTAAATCACCCTCAACACCCCCGTTCCAGCCATGAAATATCTCGCACTCATCCCGCTCGTGTTCGTCGCTTCGTGCGCTTCGCGCCCGCAACTCGTCGTCCGTCCTGCGCCGCCAGCAGCCGTCGAGCCGGTCGAGGCCGTGCGCTATTCGGAGGTGGTCCGCGCCTATTACATCGGGCGTTTCGTTGATCCGAACCACCCCGAAACGATGCACGAACAACACCCGGTCTATCGCATCGAATCCTCCGCGCGATGGAACTTGCACCCCGGTTCGCCGCACACGGCCAATCTGTTAAACCCACCGCCCGACGCAGCTTTCGCCCCGTCGCCAACGAATGATGCTGTGCTCGCCGAGATGAATCGGCAGCGCGAAGCGACAGCACGCGTGATGTCGGAAGCCGTCCGGCTTTCTCGTTCTTACGAGGAGTTGCAGAACATTTTCTCTCAAATGAAAACCGTGGCTCGCAACAGCGCACTGCTTGGCGCACGGGTCGCCAACACGGAGCAGCGCATTTCGGACTTTGGAAAGGAGCTTGAGAAACTTTCGGCGACTCCGTTACCGCAGACAAATGACAATCCCGCGTTTGTCCCCGAACCACCGGACGCGCCCAAACCATGAAGACACTTTGCCAGGGGCGGGGCGGGTTCACTGCTTTGCTTCGGCGAACACGGCAAATGCCGCGCAACAAGAAACAAAAAACAAATAGTTATGAGCAAAACAAAACCATCCGCGCCACCGAGCGCCGGCGGCAGTGCCGCCCCGTCAGACACGCCCACTTTTCGGAGTAACCCGGAAGTGGATGCGAAGATTGATGCCTACATCAAAGAGAACCCGAAGTATTGGAACTACGTCCAAGCCATGCCCCGTGAGCGCCTCGAACGGTCAGTGGTTTTGAATGAGGTTCGCGAACTCGACCGCCAGCAACGCATCCGTGAAGGTGTCCTAAAACAGATCAATCGGAATCCCGAGCTGAAACGGGCCTACGAACTTCTGGTGAAGGACTTGCCGGAAGACCAGAAGGAGGGCGTCATCGCCCAAATCGGTCGGACAGCCCGGCGCGCGGTTGCCCGCGTGCAGGGCCAGGCGCAAACCAAGGGGGAGGCCGTCACTGCTTGAACCCGCCGTCGCACCCCGGCTTGGTTTTCCGAGCCGGGGAAACGACGTTTACGCCCGTCCGCCGCTTGCGATTAACGCCTCTCAAGGGCATACTCGACGCAAGATACTCCTAGCATGGAACTTGCTTGGTAAGAGTTGCCAGTGGCTGCGGGGACACGAACAAGCCTCGTAGAATGGTATGGAACACCCGGTTTCTTATGTCGCGCGTGTGACCAAGTTCTTGGATCGCTTGATTCAGGAGCATGGGGAGTATCTTTTCGTCGGTTTGGTCTTCCTCGGTCTCCTCATCATCACCTGGATTGTTGTGCGCCGTCGCAAACATCCGGTGCATGACGTTCCGGTTGTGATTCTCCCGTTGGGCGATGCGCCACGACGTGAGCCTGATCCAGAACCACCGCCGTTTGAGGAGCACCCCGACCATTAACTCCCAGCCGCATCACGACACTGGTTGGGTTCAAGTTTCCGTGGGCCTTCCTGTTGTTCAACACCATGAAGCCACACTCATAACTATTGGAGGAGGTGCTAATGCACCGCGACGAAAATGTTATTGGCCAGAACGTCGCAAAGTTTCGTTATCAGCGTGGTTGGACGCAGGACGAGCTTGTGGGAAAACTGCAATTGCTTGGCTGCTACATGACCCGCGACATCCTTGCCAACATCGAAACGCAACGCTCCATTGTCACCGACAAGCAGATTGAGTTTCTCGCAGAAGTCTTTGGCATAAAGGAGGGCAGTTTGTTCCCTGAAAAGCGACGCTTAAAGGGCAGGATGGTTGGCTTGGATATGAAGATCGTCACCCGGCGACCCTGTCCGAATCGCCGCCCTCGCACCAGAGCGCGACTTGCTCATCCCGCCAAAAAATAGGAAAGTCTCATGGCCGCCCGGCGAAACATTCCAAGTTCGGACGCGCAGCTTGACCTTTTCTCAACCCAAAGGCCGACGCATGACAACACTGACGCAATACGGCCAGATGGCCGAGAAACACTGGCGCGAACACCGCCCGAAGATGGTGCGCGAACTGGAACAAACGGGACGCCTGCACCAGATGCTTCTGGAGGCGGAGGAAAAGACGAAGGACGAAATGGCCACGCTGCGCACGGAGTTGATGCAGCGGGGATCAACGGCGCAACAAGCCCACGACCAGGCTTGGGAGATGGTGAGGGAGAAATACATCCTGCTCCCGCCCGAAGAGTAGCCAAGCGTCATCAGGAAGAACCGCCGAAGAATCTAAACAATTACCGCATCACAGAAGCCGACCGGCTCGGCGACGGTGGACCGAAGCAAAAGTTTCAGCAGAATCTCGCCGCCATCAGGACGCTGCGGAAGCTTGAATCGGAATCACGTCCCGCGACCGAGGAAGAAAAGACGAGGCTCGTCAAATATGTCGGCTGGGGTGCGTTGCCCCAGGTCTTCGATGAATTCAATGTCCTGTGGTTGGAACAGCGCGAGGCGCTTCGCACAGAACTGACGAAGGAGGAATACGAGTTCGCCCGTTCGACGACGCTGAACGCACATTACACCGCGCCCGTTGTCATTGGCGCAATGTATCAGGCATTGGCGCGCTTCGGATTTCAAGGCGGTCGCATCCTTGAGCCAGCATGCGGCGTCGGCCATTTCATCGGACTCGTGCCAGAGGATATTCTTCGACGCTCAACCATCACCGGCATCGAGATTGATCCGCTAACCACGCGCATCGCAAAAGCGGTGTATCCAGATTCCGACATTCGCGGGCAGCCGTTCGAGCAATCCAAACTCGCCGACGGCTTTTATGACCTCGCCATTTCCAACGTCCCGTTCGGTGATTACACCGTTCACGATCCGCGCTGGAACAACTACAAGTTTCCCATCCACGATTATTTCTTCGCGGCATCGCTGGACAAGGTGCGTCCGGGCGGGCTGATGATGTTTATCACGTCGCGAGGCACGATGGACAAGCTGGACTCGACGTTACGTGAGTTGCTTTCCACGCGCACGGAGTTGCTCGGCGCGATTCGTTTGCCAAACGATGCCTTCAAACGAAACGCCGGCACGGAAGTCACGACGGACATTATCATGCTCCGCAAGCTCCGCCCCGGCGAAGCACCCACCGGCCCGGCTTGGAAAGAGACGGCGGACTACGCCAACGACATCGGCGAGGATTTCAACCTCAACGAATACTTCGCCACGCGCCCGGAAATGATGCTTGGCCGGATGCGATTGTCCGGGCGGATGTATCGGGACAACGAGCCGACGCTCGAATCCGATAAGCGCGATTTGGGTGAGGCGCTCGCACAGGCCGTCGCGCGATTACCGCAGACCATTTACGAATCTCAAACCCGCCAGGTTGCCGAGCCAACCTTCGACCAAACCGTTCCCGCCCCCGACTACATCAAACCCAACGCTTACTGTCTTCATGACGGCATGGTTTGCATCCGGGAGGAAAATGTTCTTCGTCCGCTCACCGACCTGCCCAGCGAGACGCGCTCGCGAATCCGGCATTTGATTCCGGTGCGGGATGCGGTGCGATCATGTCTCCGCTCTCAAATGGACGGCAGCGACGAGGCGCAAGTCGTGGAGGCCCGGCAACAACTCAATCATGCCTACGGAATGTTTGTTGGTCGCTTTGGCCCGGTCAATCTCCGCGCCAACCAGCGCGCCTTCGACGGCGATCCCGACCTGCCATTGTTGCTTTCGCTGGAGAACTACAACGAAGAAACGAAGCGCGCAACCAAAGCCACGATTTTCCACGAGCGGACAATTCATCATCGGAAGCCGGTGGAAACCGTCGGCGAGCCGAAGGAAGCTCTCCTGGTTTCCTTGAACGAACAGGGCCGAGTTGATCTCGACCACATGGCCAGTTTGTTGAACAAACCGACGGAGGAATTCTTGCCCGATTTGAAGGGCATCATTTTCCTGAACCCGCAAACGAATCAGTGGGAAACCGACGACCAGTATTTATCCGGCAACGTGCGGGAGAAACTAGCTGTTGCCGATGCAGCGGCGGTGACTGACGGGCGCTATCACGAGAACGTCGAGGCGTTGAAATCAATTCAGCCGGAGGATTTGCCTGCGACGGAAATAGACGTGCGGCTGGGTGCTTCGTGGCTGCCGCCGGACGACGTGAAGCAATTCATTCACAAGCTCCTCAACGTCTCATCCGGTGTCGAAATCGGGCACGTCCACGCGCTCGGCTCTTGGCACATGAACGCAGATTGGGACGCACGCAACGCGACTTCCAACACGACGGATTGGGGAACAGATCGTTACACCGGCCTCGAACTCATCGAGGACGCGCTCAATCTCAAGACTCCGACCGTGTATGACATGGTGGATAAAAAGCCCGTCGTCAATGCACAGGCAACCGAGGCCGCGCGCGAGAAGCAAGAGCGCATCAAGGAACGGTTCAAGGAATGGGTTTGGTCCGACGATTCAAGGCGCGAGCGACTGTGCCGCCTTTACAACGACACGTTCAACCACACCCGGCTTCGCACATTCAACGGCGATCACCTGACGTTGCCCGGTGCAAGCCAGGCAGTTCAACTCCATCGCCATCAAAAGGCCGGCGTCTGGCGGATTCTGCAAACGCCGAACACGTTGCTCGCCCATGTGGTAGGCGCGGGCAAAACCTACACGATGGTCGCCGCTGCGATGGAATTGAAGCGGCTCGGCCTCGCCCGCAAGCCGATGTTTGCCGTGCCGAACCACATGCTCGGCCAGTTCTCGACTGAATTACTCACGCTGTATCCGGGAGCAAACATCCTGGTCGCGGGCAAAGAGGATTTCGAGTCGCAGAATCGGAAAAAGCTTTTCAGCCGCATTGCAACGGGAAATTGGGACGCAGTGATTGTCACCCATTCCGGTTTCGAGCGTATTCCACTCTCATACGACACGCAAAAGCGGTTCTTCGACGAACAGCTTCACGAGTTGGAGATGATCCGGCTGGAGCACGCCGACAGTTCCAATCGCCGCTTGGTGAAGGAACTGGAAAAGGCGAAGAAGCGGCTCGAAGCCAAGCTTCAGGCTCTGGCCGCTGACCACAAAAAAGACAACACGCTGACGTTCGAGGAACTTGGTGTGGACCGCATTTTTGTGGACGAGGCGCACTACTTCAAGAATCTGTTTTATCTCACAAAGATGACGCGCATTGCCGGACTACCGCAGACCGCCAGCGAACGTGCGTTCGATATGTATCTCAAGGTGCGCCACGTCCAGTCCATGAACGGCGGCGGGGGTGTCGTCTTCGCCACGGGCACGCCGATCGCGAACAGCATGGCCGAGATGTTCACGATGCAGCGTTACCTGCAACCGGATGATTTGAAAAAACACAACCTGCATCACTTTGATTCGTGGGCGGCAACTTTCGGCGAGCCGGTGACGGCGATGGAACTTTCGCCGGATGGCGCTGGCTATCGTTTGAATACCCGCTTTGCCCGCTTCATCAACGTCCCGGAATTGATGCAGATTTTCCGTCAATCCGCCGACGTGCAAACCGCCGCGATGCTTAACTTGCCGCGTCCAAAACTCGACGGTGAAAAGCCCACCATTCGCAACGCACCCGCAACGCCGGAGCTGAAGGCGTTCGTTCAGGAACTTGCCGCGCGTGCTGAAAGGTTGAAAACCAATCGCGTTGATCCGAGCGAAGACAACATGCTGAAAATCACGTCGGAGGGGAGGAAGGCGGCTTTGGATCTCCGGCTGATGAAACCTTCCGCGTCGGACGACCCGCAGGGCAAGGTCAATCAGGCGGTCGCAAATATTTTTCGCACCTGGCAGGAGTCGAAGCCGGAGCGTTCCGCGCAACTCGTCTTTTGCGACCTCTCCACGCCGAAGGACAGAGGCTTCTCGGTTTATCGGGACGCGGCGGAGAAGTTGGAGCGACTTGGAGTGCCGAGCGCAGAAATCGCCTTCATCCAGGACTATGATTCAGACGCGAGCAAGCTGTCGTTGTTTCGCGACGTGCGGGCGGGCAAAGTTCGCGTCCTTTTCGGCAGCACGCAGAAAATGGGTTCGGGCACGAATGTTCAGGAGCGACTCATCGCGCTACATCACTTCGACGCTCCGTGGCGTCCGGCTGACGTGGAACAGCGCGAGGGGCGGATTCTCCGACAGGGAAACAAAAACGAGGTCATCTCGATTTACCGCTACGTCACCGAAGGCTCGTTCGACGCGTATATGTGGCAAACCTTGGAAACGAAAGCCAAGTTCATCGCGCAGGTGATGAGCGGCGATATGACAATTCGCCGCCTTGAGGACTTGGACTCGGCCGCACTGACCTACGCCGAAGTCAAGGCCATCGCATCAGGCAATCCGCTCGTGATTGAGAAAGCCCAAGTGGACGCAGAGTTGATTCGGCTCACGCGACTCCGCTCCGCGCACGCCGAGGAGCAATACCGCATCCGCACCAATCTCCGGCGCTCGCACGAGGACGCCGAGGCGTTCACAGGCCGGCTCACAAACTTGCGTCAGGACATCGCCACGCGGCAGGACACTTCCGGTGACAAGTTCAGCATCGAAATTGACGGCCAAACCCTCGACAACCGTGGCATCGCAGGGGAATTGATTGTCCGCCGCGCCGAGAAGATCAAAAATCGTTTCGGCGACGACGTGAGGGTTGGGCGCTTTGCAGGCTTCGATTTGTTTCTGCGTCCCACCTTCAACAACAACGTCGAGATGATTGTGCGCGGGAAGAACAGTTACGCCGCGCGCGTGACAGACACGGCGCAGGGCACAATCCGTTCGCTCGAAGCAAACGTCCAAGGATTCGAGGAGCGTGCGTCGAAACTTGAATACGACATCGCCGACGCTGCCAAACGTGCGAAAGAATTGGAAACCAAAGTCGGCGCGCACTTCGAGCGCGAGGAGCGTTACCAGGAATTGACCCGCCGTCAGAGTGAGATCGAAGAAAAACTCGACCTGACCAAGAACCAAGCCCCCAGCCAGGTTGATGCCGATGCGCTTGATGAAACCGCACAGAAGAATTCCGAAAAACAAACCCATGCACATTCGCCCCGGCCCAAGCGCCGGGCGGCTGTGAGCGTATGAATGTGACCGCGCAACAATCCGAATTTCTCGGCTGGAAGATTGTTCCCGCTCGTCTTGATGCAACCCAGGCGGCATGGTTTCTCGGCTTTGAACCACAAGAAATTCCCATGCTCGTTGCGGCAGGCTTGTTGAAACCGCTCGGCCATCCCGCCCGCAACAGCACGAAGTTCTTCGCCACCGAAACATTGGAGCAATTCCGCCGCGACGAAAAATGGCTCGCCCGCGCCAGCGATGCCATCGCGAACTATTGGCGGGAAAGAAACGCCCGCCGGCAAAGGGCCAGCGGGCGCGCGTGACGCAACCGGTTCAACGCATCATAGAAGTGTCTTGCCTTTGCTGGGATGAATCCTGACTTCCTCACGGATGGCAACGCGGACTTTCGCCTCGATGCGTTCAACGAAGCTCCTGCCAACTCGGCTGAATTTATTGGCGGGCCGGATCGCCGAGGCAATTTCCAGCGCGGTTTGCTTTACCTTGCTCCGGCAAAGATGTGGAGTTGTGTTGATGCTTTTGAGCGTGTCCGTCATTTCAGTTGTTTCCATATTTTGCTTTCTTGGTTGCGTCGCTGATTCATTCAACGACACCACTATTTTATCAGGCGCACTTTTGTTGAACTGCGAATTGGGCAACCGAAGCCCTGCAAACATTGAACAAAACCGCTGTTACTGCCGACACTTGACACAAAAGCACGCTGATTTTACCCGGGGTAACTTTGCTGATTTCCGGTTTCGACACTAATTTCATCCAATGTTCACAGGGCGAAAAATAGTTTAAGTTTTTTTCTTCTGCTCAAACGCCTATGGCAATTCCTGCACCGTTCGCCACCGGGAAACCGCGATTCTCCGGTCGCCGGTGTGATCGAACTAATGGCCAGCGTCCCGCGTGCGCCCTTGCCGACGGTGCGGATTGCGGAAAGGCCGACATTAGCCAGCCGCTGAAATCGAGTGACCATTGTTTTCGGGTTTGGGCGGGGGCTGGCACAACGGAATAATGCGGCCTTCCATGTTTTGTTTTTCGTAGCTTTCCAACGAGGGCAACCTCACCTTGGCCTTTCGCGAATAGGAGCGATGCACGGCCTTGCTGTTGTGACCGAGCGCTTCTTGTGCAAACCGCTCCGGGTAGCCGCACGTTTTCGCCCGCTCCGCCCAAGCGTAGCGGTAGGAGTGCAGCGACACGCCTTTGATGCCCAATCCATCGCACCGTTGCTTGAATTCCGTGGCGCGGTCGCCAGAGCGAACCGATTGCAGATATGGGAACAAATATCCCGTTGAGTTGAGCCGGCGCAAAATCGCCTCAATGTCCGGGCCGAAGTGGATCATCGCGAGGCTGCCGGTCTTTTGCCGGGCATAGGCGATGGTTTGGTTGGGCCAGTCAATGTCTTCCGCCTTGAGATTGGCGATGTCGGTTTGCGAACCGCCGAGATGCCAGCACAGTTCGTAGAAGCTGCGTCGCTCCGGGTTCTTTTCCCTCGCAATGATGAGCTGATGTTCTTCGCTGGTGATGGCGCGTCTTTCCTTGAAGCGCACTTCCGGCCAGAGACGCTTGGGAATGAGCGGCCACGGCAGCCAGTTCATTGAAAGGCAAAAGTTGTGGAGTTTCCGCAGATGGACATTCGTGCTGACCGTGCCCGCCTTGAGGCAAGCGAGCAGATGCTCGGCTTGAGTTTCAAGAATGATGCGGTGACGAATGGAGTCCAATGCGGTTTCTTTCGCCGCGCGCCGCCAGCGATCCTGGGTTGAACCGATCTTGGTTTCGACGATGGTATCAAGCGCATTTTGCCACGTCCGCGTTGAGACGCCTGAATCCGTTCCGGCCAGATATGCCTTGGCGATTTGGAGATTCAGTTGCGGCTGGCGGACGGATTCATTGCGAGCGTTGAGCAACGACACCGCTTCGGCGCGATTTTTTGTGCCCAGGCTTTCCTGCTTCCGCGTTTGTGTGTCTTCGACGTAGAATACGCCGCCGAGTTTGCGGCGATAGAGGATGAAACGACGTTTCATAAGTTCAGACTTTCTGTCCGAAGCTATGAAACTGAACGTGGCCTTGGGTGTATCAGCTACACCAAACGGGCTGCGAATCCCCGTTGCAAAAGTGCAACTTGAAGTTGGAGGCGGAGGTCGGAATCGAACCGACGAATGCAGCTTTTGCAGAGCCGTGCCTTACCACTTGGCTACCCCGCCGCCCGGATGTCCAATACTATCGCAAAAATCGAAAACAAGCGTCAACCCATCTGCGCTGCGCGCCACGCACTCGCTGTATCACCCCTTTTTACAGGATTGAATCAGCGACCTGCGTGGATTGGCCGCGGCGCACAGTCGAGTTTTAATTGTCGCATCCAACCCTCAGTTGCAAGGATAAAGGTGGCGCGAGTTTAAAAAGTAACCGGTCCATTTGACAACCAAGAGCAAAGATTTTCACGCAAGCGCGCTCGGCACGATTTGTCGAGCTTGTGCGCTGGCGTTTTTCGCTTTGCGCACGGACGCTCGAACTTCGACCGATTCCTGCGCTCGCATTGGACAACGAGGGGGAAAATACGCCGCGACACTCAAGGTTTTGGCCGCCATCTTTGAAGAACACGTCTCCAAGTTTCCCAAACGAACTGGAGCGATGCGGATCCCAAGTCACGGCTGGAACTTCCTGCGGCTCGGTGCCGTGTCGTCGAGCGTTATTCGCGAGCGTGCAAGTGCTGGCCGGGAATCGTTTTCGTCGGCAACTGAAATGTTTTCAAATTCCAAGCGATGGCAGCCTGATCGCCTTCGCGGATTTTGTAAAAGCGATCAATCGATAAATCGGCGATGATCTGGGTCTTGCCGGTTGCCGGCCAGAAAATTTCCACCGAACGAATTGCGTTCGCCTGGCCGAGTCCAATTTCCTGCCGCAGAGGCGAAGCCCCAAAGCTGGCACCGCTGCTGACGGTTTTGTAAATGGATCGTTCACCTTCCGCCGTCGCGACGATGACGCGGATGCGCGCGCCGAGGGCGGCGCGATTGGAGCGCACGCCTTCAAGGTTAAGCGTAAGCCAGTGATTGCCATGTCCCGGATTTAAATAAAGCGCGTTACGATAGGTGTCGCCGCTGTAGGCGCCGCCCATTTGCTCGAAGACATCCTGGTCGCCGTCGTTGTCAAGATCGGCAAAAGCAATGGCGTGGCCTTTTTGCAGATGACCAAAGCCACCCGAAGTGGTGACCTCTTGAAAGCGCTTGCCGTCGGCGTTGCGGAACATGCGATTGGGAATGAGCGTGCCGATGTCCGGATCACCCGTGCCGGCGTAGAAGTCGAGCCAACCGTCGTTGTCTAGGTCGCCAAAGTTGCAGCCCATCGCGTGGATTACTTTGTAAAGGCCGGCCTCTTTGGTCACATCGCGGAACGTGCCGTCGTGATTATTGTGATACAGCCGGGCGCGTTCCGCGCTGTGCGGCAAGTCCAGATAGTCCGCGCAGACATCGCCAACGTCGCGGATGCTGTAGCCCGCGACGAAGAGGTCGGGCCAGCCATCGTTGTCGTAATCGAAGAACCAGGTCGCGAAGCTGTGCATGGGTTCTTCAACCCCGGCTGCAGAGGTGACATTGGTGAATTTCCACTTCGACTTGGGACTGGCACCTGGTTCGATCGGGCCGGCGTTGCGAAAGAGAAAATTACCGCCGACGCGATCGGACAAGAACAGATCCGGCCGGCCATCCTGATTGTAGTCCGCGCTGGCTGCGCCTTTGATGAACGCCTTGACGGCGAGGCCGGATTCCGCGGCGCACTCGGTGAAAGTGCCGTCGCCATTGTTACGATAGAGCTCGCACGGATGAATTTCCTCGGCATTGCTGCTTTCGTTGCCAACAAACAAATCCACCCAGCCATCACCGTTGAAATCAAACCACACCGCTGCTTGTTTGGGATGCAAACTCAGCAGGCCGGCTTCTTCCGTCACGTCGTCAAACGTGCCGTCGCCGTTGTTGCGCAAGAGCGAATTCGGGTGATGCCCGCCCGCGCCCATCCACGCGCCGCGCAATACGAGCACGTCCGGAAAGCCGTCGTTGTTGTAATCAGTTTGAATGAGATTGAGCCCGCCGAACAAACCGGTCAGCCCCGCCTCAGCCGTGCGCTCGGTAAAACTTCCGTCGCCGTTGTTATGAAACAGCCGCAGTTGGCCGCTGAGGCTGATGGACGAAATCATAAGATCGAGAAAACCATCGCCATCGAAATCTTCAACCACACAGCCACCTGACAAATTTTCGACGTCCAATCCAACGGCGCCCGCGATGTCCGGAAACCGTTTAATGTCGTAGTCAGATTCAAAGGTCTTGGGCGGGATAAGCCATTTCGCGGGAACCTTGTCTGGATATTCGCCGAGCGTCATGTGTGCGATGTTGAGCAGCCAGCGCGCGCGCAAATCCTGTTCGTAGCGTTCCAAATGTTCCGACAAAATTTTGACTGCGCCTTGGGAACCACGCGTCAATTTGTGGACTCCGCCCTCGCGGATGGGCAGCAGGCACGAATCGCTAGTGTGGTTCGTGAGACAGTTCTCCTGTTCGCCAATGCGCAGGTAACAGAGCGCGCGATAAACATCCAGCAAACTGCGCTGCTTTGAATCGAGTTGCGCGCCCAACTTTTTGACAAAGTCCACATGGGCGTCAAATTCCTGGAGCGCGGCTTCGCTCTGACCCGCTTGGAGCAACTGCTCAGCGAGCATTGGTCGTATCGCAACGATCTGCTGGGGTGTTTTTGCCGAAGCGAGCGCAGCGCGGAGCATCGGCACCGCCTCGGCGCTCAAAAATGGATTTAGACGCGGATCGGCCTCGTCCCGGATTTTGGCCAGCCGTTCCACCATCCGTCGCGTGCCCGCCTGTTGCGGGCGAAGCAGATTGGTCGTGCCGGGCGCGCACAGCGGATCGTTGGTCAGCCCGACAGTCTTAATGGCCGGCGTTGGCGACAGCACAGTCGTCGGTGCTGGCGCGCAAAGACTCGTTCGTGTCGTGGCAAGGACGGAGAGCAGGAGGCTGGCGACCAGAAACTCACGCCAGAGCCAATGAGCCCGCTGCTGGATCAGATTTTCGCGGCCAATCGGCTTCACTTGCAAAACGTAACCATCTCCCGTGATCTGTCGATTGAAATTTGTGCTGCTTCGCGTGGCACCATTTACTTCACTTGTCCGACAAGTTGCGGCCGTTTGGTGGAACCGAAGCCGACGTTTTGCTCGGAGTCGAAGAAAACTTGATCGCCATCGAAGCGAAGTTTGAGCGTCGCGTAGAACGGCGTCTCGTACGCGCAAAGCTTCACGACGCAGGTGTCATCGCTCGTCCAGGCTGCGCTCGCGGCGACCGGCTCATCGCGATAAGTGCCGAACGCACCGCGTCCCTTTTTCCACTCGTGGTGACCGCACGCGAACCGGCTTTCGGCGGCACTGGATTTCAGCGTGATCGCGAGGCCGCCGCTGGCGTCAGTCGTCAGCGCGATGGATTCCAACTTTTGATCGTTCTCCGGGAACGCAAATTTTTTGCCCTGCACTCTCGCGGCGAGCGAAGACGACGCGTTGCCTTCCGGCGTGCGCACGGTGAGGTGCGCTAGTTTCGTTTCGAGCATTTTACGATTGAGCGAATCGGCGGGCAGCCGGCGCGGTTGCAAGGCCGGGAGCAAAATGTCCCAAATCAGGTTCATCACGGCCTGCATGTCTTTCACTCCGCTGGTGATCGCGATCACGGCGTCCTGCTCCGGCACCACGATACAGTATTGACCGAACGCGCCGTCGCCGCGATAGGCATTGTGGCGGCAGCGCCAGAATTGGTAGCCGTAGCCCTGGTTCCAATCGCTCTTGGGATTGCTGCCGTTGGAAACCTGCCGGGCCGTCGCCGCCTCGATCCACGACGCGGGAATGAGTTGCCGGCCCTGCCATTTGCCCTTTTGCAAATAAAGCTGGCCGAACTTCGCGATGTCCTCGGTGCGCACGCGCAGCCCGTAACCGCCGAGCGAGATGCCCTGGAAATTCGCGTTCCACACCGGATGCTCGATGCCGAGCGGCTCAAACAGACGCGGCCGCAAATAGTCCAGCACGCTCTGGCCCGTCAGCTTTTGCACGATGGCCGACTGCATGAACGTCGCGGGCGTGTTGTATTTGAAATGCGTCCCCGGCAGATGCGGCACCGGGTGCGCAAGGAATGACTTGGCGGAAATTTTATCGGCCGCAGACGACGTCTCGTCCTGATGCCCGGCGGACATTGAAAGCAAATCGCGCACGCGCATCGCCTTCAAGTTCGTGCTCGGCTCGGCGGGCGCGTCCTCGGGAAAAAACTTCAACACCTCGTCATCGACGCTCAGTTTCCCCTCGCCGACCGCCAGGCCAACGGCAGTCGAAGTGAAACTTTTGCTCAAGGAATAAAGCTCGTGGTTGCTCAACGCATCGTACGGCGTCCACCAACCTTCGGCGACGACACGGCCGTGGCGTACGAGCATGAAACTGTTCATCGCGTCGATTTGATCGGCGGCTTCAATGAACGCCAGCACACCAGCGGACGACACGCCTTGCGCTTCGGGCGCGCTACGCGGGAGCGCGGGCGCGGGTTTGTCGGCGGCACGGCTGATGACGACGGCGCAGAGGAGCAACAGAGTTGTGGCGAACTTGATCGAAAGTTTCATAAGTGAATTGGTTGGTTGTCCCTAAAAAACCAGAACGTGTCGATAGCGAACTTGGAGCGGTGCAACAAGCGGCACGGAAAGAACCGCGCTCGTCCACGCTCAAGCCAGCAACCCCTTCACCACTTCACCATGCACGTCCGTGAGCCGGTAGTCGCGGCCTTGGAAGCGATACGTGAGCCGCTTGTGATCAAGCCCGCAGAGATGGAGAATCGTCGCTTGCAAGTCGTGAACGTGAACCGGATTTTCGACTGCGTGATAACCCAGTTCGTCCGTTGCGCCGTAAGTGATGCCGGGCTTGACGCCGCCGCCCGCCATCCAAATCGAAAATGCGTGCGGATGATGATCGCGGCCAAGAAAGCCGTCGCGATTGCGCGCCTCGTTCATCGGCGTGCGCCCAAACTCGCCGCCCCACACGACGAGCGTTTGATCCAGCAGACCTTTTTGCTTGAGATCCTTGATCAGCGCCGCTGCCGGCTGATCAACCTCGCGGCAGCGATCCACCATGCCGTAGCGAATGTCGTTCTCCTTCGCATCGCCGTGCGAGTCCCAGCCCCAGTGATAAAGCTGCACGAAACGCGTGCCACGCTCGATGAGCCGGCGCGCGAGCAGGCAGTTGTTCGCGAAGCCAGACCCGCCCGGCTCAGTGCCGTAAAGCTTGTGAATGGAAGCCGGCTCCTTTGAGACGTCCACGAGATCGGGCACGCTGACTTGCATCCGATAAGCCATCTCATATTGCGCGATACGCGTCACCGTTTCGGGATCGCCCACACGGCCGAGCTGGATCTTGTTCAACGTTTCAATCGTGTCGAGCGTGTGGCGGCGCATCTCGGCATCCATGCCTTCGGGATTCGATAAAAATAAAACTGGTTCGCCCTGCGAGCGCAGACGAACGCCCTGATGAATCGTCGGCAAGAAGCCGCTGCCCCACAGCGACGCGCCGCCGTCCGGCCCGTTCTTTCCCGAAACCATCACGACGAAACTCGGCAGGTTGCGGCCTTCGGTGCCCAGCCCGTAGGACAGCCATGCGCCCATGCCGGGCCGGCCCAGGCGCGCCGAGCCGGTGTGAACGAACAACTGCGCCGGCGCGTGGTTGAATTGATCTGTTTTCATCGAACGCACGATGGCGATTTCGTCGGCCACCGTCGCGAGATGCGGCAACGCGGCGGAAATTTCCTGACCCGATTGGCCGTGGCGCATGAACCGGTGCGGAGTGCCGAGAATTTTTGGCACGCCCTTGATGAACGCGAAGCGCTCGTTCTTGATTAGCTCCTCGGGAACTTTCTGATTGTTCAACTCACGCAGCTTCGGTTTGTAGTCGAGCAAATCGAGCTGCGACGGCGCTCCGGCCATGTGGAGGTAAATGATGTTCTTTGCCTTGGGCGCGAAATGCGGCGCGTGCGGCAGCAGCGGGTCCGCAGAAGCGGCGGGAGTGGCGAGCAAATTTTCGTTGAGCAGCGACGCCAACGCGATGGAACCGACGCCCGTGCCACAGTCGCGGAAAAATTGCCGTCGTGTGATCAGCTTCAACTTTTCTTCGTGGAGATTCATGAGTCAGCCTTTCGTCAAAGTCTCGTCGAGATTAAGCAACACGTTTGCGATCACCGTCCACGCGGCCAGCTCCGGCAGATTTGCTTTGGCATCCGGCTCAGGTAATCCCGGCGTGGCCATCGCTTTGGCGGCCTTCGTATCGTTCGCAAATTTTTTCAAATTCTCGCGGTAAAGTTTGAGCAACGGTTCGGCTTCCTGGGCGTTTGGCGAGCGCGCCACGCAACGCCGGAACGCGTATTCCAGTCGCGTTTTTTCCGTGCGACCGCCGTCGGTCACGATGCGACGGGCGAGCGCGGCGGCGGGCGCGAGGAACGCCGGATCATTCAACGTCACGAGCGCCTGCACGGGCGTGTTCGAGCGCGCGCGACGCTCGCAAACGACTTCGCGGCTCGGCGCGTCGAACGCCATGAACGACGCGTAAGGCGCCGTGCGTTTCCAGAACGTGTAGAGGCCGCGGCGAAATTGATCGCCGTCCTTGCTCGTCGGCCAGCGCTCGTTGTTGTAAGGCGAATTCCAGACGCCGTCGGGCTGCGCGGGAAATACGCTCGGCCCGCCGATCTTGCGATTGAGAAGTCCGCTAACCGCGAGTGCGTTGTCGCGCACCATCTCGGCCTCCAGGCGAAACCGCGGCCCGCGCGCCAGCAGTCGGTTGAACGGATCGGACTGCGCGAGCGCGGGCGGCACGATGGAGGATTGCCGGTACGTCGCGGAATTCACGATGAGCCGGTGCATCGCCTTCAAGCTCCAGCCCTGACGCACCAACTCCGTCGCCAGCCAGTCGAGCAACTCAGGATGCGTCGGCGGCTCGCCCTGTGCGCCAAATTCCTCGCTCGTCTCGACGAGGCCGCGTCCGAAGTACTGCGCCCAGATGCGGTTCATCGTCACGCGCCCGACGAGCGGGTTTTCCGGCGACACCACCCAGCGCGCAAAGCCCAGCCGGTTCGTCGGCTCGCCCGCCGGCCATGCGTGCAACACGGAAGGCGTGGCGGCTTCAACCACGTCGCCGGGATTCAAATGGCTGCCACGAATCAAAATTTTCGTGTCGCGCGGCTTCTCAACTTCCTCCATCACGAGCGTCGTGGGAATGTCCTTGGGCTTCTGCTTCTCCAACTCCGCGACTTGCTCGCGCGTCATGTCGAGAGTCGGCGCGATGGAGCGATAATGTTTTGCCAAATCCTTCTTTTGCTCGTCGGTCAATTTGTCGGGAGTCATCACGAGCAGGCCGCGAATGCGGTCGGGAACTTTACCCCAAACGCGATGCACGTCGGCGGGCGCGATCGAAACCGACAGTCGAAATTTGCCGAGCAAATGCTGGGCGCGATCTGATTCCTGCTTCAATCGAAAGCGCAGGTTTGTTCCGTCGTTGAAACCGAAAGATTTCTTCGCGACGAATACAGCGTGATGATCCACGCGATTCGTCGCCTCGTGCGCCGCGATGGCCCAGCCGCTTTTCGGTTTGTCATCGATGGCATCCTTCACACCGTAACGCTCCATGGAAAAATCGGCGTAAGCCGTCTCGAATGGCACGCGCGCGTCATTCGCCAGACCGAAGTAAAAACCGGAATCGCCACCACCGTTGCTGATCTTGAGCAGCAGCCGGTTTTCGCCCTTGAGCAACGCAAGCTTGAGAGTGTCTTGATTTGGCGCGACGCCGCGCTCGACATCGCGCGACAAAATCTTTTCGCCGTTCAGCCAGACTTGCAGACCGTCGTCGCTGCCGAGGCCGACGTCTAGTATCGTCGCCTCCTTTGTTGAGATCGTGCGATACAAATACGTCGCAGAAACTTCGCCGCTCAACGAATGAACTTCGCCATCGGTGAATTCCGTTTTCTTTGTCCAACGCAATTTTCCATCGGCGTAGGTATGCTTCAAATCGATGTCCTTCGTCGCGATGAAATCTTTCTCGAATGCTTCGATCTTCGACGCGGCGGGAAACGGCCCGACCATTTGCCACGCGCTCATCTCCGGCAATTCCACCGCCGCGACTTTCGGCGCGTTGGCCGCCGTGGCTTCGACGGAAAAATCCGTCAGCACAAAATCGCCGTCCTCGCTGCGGCCGGAACTTTTCTGAGGCAGCCGATCATCGATCAGCGCCTCCACGCGAACGGCGGTAATCGCCTTTGTTGCTGTGTTCGCGGCGACTTCGTAATTGCTGTTGTCGGGCGTCGGGCCAGAAGAAAACACCAAGTTGTCCGCCAATTTTTCAAGCGTCACGCCTTCGGTGGCCTTCAAATCCTGCGGTTCCAGCGTCGTCCAACTCGCACTGATTTTCTTCCACTGCTCGCGCAATTCCGCGGCCCATTTCGCCAATGCGTCGTCCAGCTCAGGAGTTTGCGTGTCGAGTATTTTTTGCAACGGCTCGATCTGAGCTTTGAGTTCGTCGGACTTTTTCTTTTGCTCGGGGGACGGCAGCGGCATTTCGGGTTCGTTGCTGCGGCCCTTGTCCTTCGTTTGATTCAGGAACGCGAATGACTGGTAGTATTCCTTCTGCGTGAATGGATCGTATTTGTGCGTGTGGCATTGAGCGCAACCCATCGTCGTGCCCATCCAGATGGCGTAGGTCGTGTTCACGCGATCAACGAGGGCGGCCACGCGGAACTCCTCCTCGTCGGTGCCGCCTTCAGTGTTGACCATCGTGTTGCGATGAAAGCCGCTGGCAATTTTTTGTTCGCGCGTCGCGTTGGGTAGCAGATCGCCCGCTAGTTGCTCGATGGTGAATTGATCGAATGGCAAATCGCGGTTGAAGGCGTTGATGACCCAATCGCGATACGGCCAAATCGTGCGGCGGTTGTCGGCTTCGTAGCCGTTCGAGTCGGCGTAACGCGCCTGGTCGAGCCACGGCCGCGCCCAGCGCTCGCCGTAGTGCGGCGAGTCCAGCAATCGCTCGACGAGCAGTTGATACGCGCCCGGACGCTGATCGTGGACGAACGCACTCACTTCCTCGGTTGTCGGCGGCAGGCCGATCAAGTCCAGACTGAGCCGGCGAATCAAAGTTTCCCGCGCCGCCTCGGGCGACGGATGCAAACGCTCCTTTTCCAAACGCGCGAGCACGAAGTGATCGATTTCGTTGCGCGGCCATTTTTTGTTTTGAATCGACGACAGCGCCGGGCGCTCCGGTTTCACGTAAGCCCAGTGCTGTTTCCACGGTGCGCCTTGAGCAACCCAGCGCTTCAGCAACTCGACCTGCGCCGGTGTAAGTTTCTTGCCGGTCTTGGCCGGCGGCATGTGCTCGTCTTCGTCCGTCGTGGTCACGCGCTTGATCAACTCGCTCTTCGCCACGTCGCCCGGCACGACCGCGACCGCGCCGGACTTGGCTGGCTTCATCGCCGCTTCCCGCGACGTGAGACTCAAGCCCGCCTTGCGCTTGGTTTCGTCCGGGCCGTGACAGGCAAAACAATTTTCCGAAAGAATCGGGCGAATCTCGCGATTGAAATCGATCACGGTGGGAGCGCCGGCTTTCGCAGCCGACGCGGCATAACAGTCCATACCGGCGATCAACACGAGCGAAGCAACGACGCGAGCCAGACCACAAAACGATCGGCGACCCGCCAGGCCTGGTTTGATGCAGTTCAAATTCCAAAAGGACATAACTGTGTGACGAATGATTCCAATGCTTACCGCAACGCGAGCGGAGAATCTACGACGAAATCGGCTACGCGGGCTATTCAAGTCCGCGTCGTCACTTCGACTGCTGCGCGGTGCGTTCGACGAAATCGACGGCGCGCCGGCTGATGGCCTGCCAGTCCAGCTCGGCTCGCACGCGCGCATTCGCGGCGGCGGCGAGTGAATCACGCCGGACGGCGGTTTCGTTGAGCCAGGCGAGGATTTTTTCGCCAAAACTTTGCCCGTGAAATTCTGAGAAGCGCACGAGTGGCTCGCGGCCAAAGTAACGCAACGCGCTGTTCAGCGGCGTGCTCACAACGGGCAGACCCAGCGCGAGGTATTCGACGATTTTCGCCACGAACGCGCAATGCGTGCCCGTGGAAGCTTCATACGGCACGATGCCGACGTCCGCGCTTGCGAGGTGCCGCGCGACTTCCTGGTACGGCACGAATCCGGTGCATTCGATTCGTTCGGACGCAATCGCTGGCGCGAGTTGAGCGATCAATTTATTCAAGGCTGGAGTTCGCTGGCCGACGAAACGAAAGATCGTTTCCGGTTTCGTCTGCGCTACCATCAACAAGGCCGTCTTCGCAATCGGCCCCAGGTGGTGATGGTCAAACGAACCGTGCATGACGACAACCGGCCGGCCAACCGGCTTCGGCGAGCGCAACGGAAAAAGCTCGGCATCGTAGCCGTAGTAGATTGGCAGCAGGCGCGTGCGTGGATAACCCGCGTCGGCGAAATAGTCCGCCAGCGTGTCCGACACCGTGAGCACGGCGTCAGCCTGGTATTTTGATGGGAGCGATAGTTCAAATTTTTTGATCGCCGCGAGGAACGGTTTCGGCGCCAGGTAGCCCGGCCACGTCTCCATGAAGCCCGTCAGGTAATCCAGAAAATTCATCGCGACGGGCACTTGCAGTTTCGCGCGCAAGCGACCGGCGGCGACCGCCGCGATCGCGTGCTGCGAAAAAATGAGATCGAATTTGACGGCGCGCGCGCGGCGTTCGACCAGTCGTTCGAGGAAAAACGGGTAGAGCAGGTATTTGAAATTTCTCAGCGCAGCGTAGCGCCCCATGCGCCACAGCTTGAACTCCGTCAAACTGACGCCGAAGTCGCGCTCAATGGCTTTCGCGTCCGCCACGCGTGGACAAAACAGATGCACTTCGTGCCCGCGCCGACGCATCTCGCGGACTAGATAAACAGCTTCGGCGGAGCCGCCGCCCGACGGCGGGAAAAACGGTTCGTGGGTGAGGAAGGCGAGCCGCATTGTGAGCGCGTGTCACGCGCCAGTTCACAGTCGGAGATGATCCCACAGTTGCGCCGGCGTCAGGCGCAGATTGACGTAGAACGGGCCGAACTCGCCGTAGCGCGCGCTGACTTCGTCGAAGCGCATTTCGTAAACAATTTCTTTCAGCGCGTCGGCTTGATGCGCCATCAACGTCACGCCCCATTCCCAGTCGTCGATGCCGGTCGAGCCGGTGATCAACTGCGAGATGCGCCCGGTGAATTTACGCCCGACGCGCGCGTGGCCGCCCATCAATTTTTTGCGCGTGGCGAAATCGAGCGAATACCAGTTGTCGGCGCCGGCGCGGCGTTTGTTCATCGGGTAGAACGCCATCAACTCCCAATCGGGCAGTTCCGGATAGAGGCGATACTGTTCGTACTCAGCCTGCTTCGCGCGCAGTTCGGCGAGGCGCTTCGTGAACGCTTCGGAGCCGGGTTCGAGCTTTTCGGTGCGAGCCAGCATCTGTTGATGATCTTCATCCGTGCTCACGTAATCCGGCAATTCCGTGACGCTCAGGAAGCTGTAAACTTTTTCAATCGTCCCCGGCGGAAAACAATTTTCCAAATCACGGTGCATCCGGCCCAACTGCACCAAGTCCGCCGCGAAGAGCATAAAAACCAGATCCGCCTTGCCGCCGACGTTGGCGAAGGTCGTCAGGCGTGGGTGCGACGCCGCAGAATTCGCCGCGCAAAGTGCTTCGAGCCGCGTCCGCGTGTCCGTGGATTTTTCCGCCGACAATTGCGACCACCGCACGCGATCGATGCGGTAGAACAAATGCATCACGTGGATGCCGCGATCGAGTTTGATGACAGGAAAGCTCATAAAATTTTTCGGGAAGTCGCTCACTGCAAATCGACGCTGAAGCTAATTCAACTCAAGGGCCTGATCTAAAAACTGAGGCAGGTGCTGCAAAATGGTCGCGGGACTGGCAACCAAGTTCGCGCCGGCGGCCTGCGCCGCCGCGTGCGGCCCGGTCTGCTTCGGGTCAACGAACGCGATGACCGGGATGTGCGCCGTCGCCGGATGCGCCTTCAGATTTTGGATCGCTTCGTTCACGTCGGAATTTTTCGCCCGCAGATCCACAATCACCACCAGCGCCTTTTCGCTTTCCGCCGTGGCGACCAACTGCCGCGCGTCGTTGAGCGTCTGCACCCGATACCCCAAGTCCTGCAGCCGGTTCACCAACTGGCTGCCGGGCATCAGGTTCTCGTAAACGAGGAGCGCGAGCGGCGACGTCATGCGGCGAGCTTGGGAGAGGTGGAACCAAATTGCAAAAAATTTCCACCGCCATTCCACGCAAGGAAAATGAGAAGTTGGAACTCAGGAACTCAGGAAAGGTAGCCAGAAAAAATTTCCTGACTCCTTGAGTTCCTACTTCAAGCGCTCCTTTTCTGCTGGGCGACGGCTTCTGAAGTTACAGATTTTTCAGCCGGAAGAAGCGAGTGCCGTTCGTGGCCGCTTGAGTGAATGGGTTGCTCGCCGTCGGCACATCGACCCAGGTCCCCGTCAGTAAATTTGTATTCGACTGTAGCTTGAAGCCGACTGTCGCCGCCGGCCACGAAACGGTCACGCTGTTGTTCGCAGAAGCGATCACGAGCTTCGGCGGTTCACTCGTTGGTGGCACGGTCACCGTGACGGTGACTAGCTCGGTCGAAACCGTGACGGCGTCCCAGTTGTCGATGGCCTGCGCGGTGATCGCGTATGTCCCGGCCGGGACGTTTGTCCAAGCCACGCTAAACGGCTCGCTCGTGCCGACGCCGACGAAATTCGTGCCGGCGTAGAATTCGACGGCGCTGATCGATCCGTCCACGTCGGACGCATCGGCTGCCAGTGTGAAGGCGCCGGGCGCGACCGTCGTGTCACCGTTCGCCGGGGTGCGCAAGCTGACGGTCGGCGGAGTGTTGGAGATGGTGACGCTGACGAGGTTCGTCGAGATGGCAGTGGCGCCGCCGTTGTCGGTCGCCTTCGAGGTGAGCTTGTACGTGTTCGGAGGGACGTTCGTCCAAGTCAGACTGAAGGGAACGCCCGTGTTGCTCACAGCTCCGAGCGAAACAGAGTTGGCGAAAAATTCCACTTGCTGAACGCTGCCATCGAAGTCACTGGCGGTGGCGTTGATCGTCAGATCGGTGGGCACGCCGAGGACTGAGCCGTCCGCCGGCGAAGTGAGGGCAACGGTCGGTGGCAAGTTCGCGGCGGTGCCCAGCGCACCATCGAATACCAAGTTGTCGAGTTGCCCAATTGTCGAGCCTTCGACGAAAATGGAAGCCCAATAGGCGTGATAACCGAAGCGATGATTGCCCCCGGCGGGCTGCGGCAAATCCGTCAGCAGTTCCAGAGTGCGGCCGACTTGAGTTTGCGTTGGGCCGAGTAACTGCATCACTTTGGCGGTGACATGCGCCGTGGCTTTGTTCGTCAACGCGGACTGTTCCGCCGTCGTCGGCTTCGAAAAAGTGAGCTGGAACGTCGCAAATCGCGTCGCGTCATAACCACTCAAGTCGGACCACGCGGAAGTCACGTCGCTCGTGGCGGGCGTGCCGTCGAGATTAAACAGATGCTGCAGGCTTTCGTTGCTCGCGTCATCGGCAGCGGTAAAATCAACCGTCGCGAGTTGGAAAGCGCCCGTCGTCGGATCGTCCGACGGACTGGAAACGAATCCGATTCCAGTTTGCGTCGCTAAATCAAACCAGCCCATCACACCGCCGCGATTTTTTGGCGAGACATCCTGTGGTTTAAAGTCGGCGGACACGGTGTAAACGGCGTCCGTCGCGTAACGGCTCGCAGGGAACCAGACCGCGCGCAACGGAAAGTCCGCGCTGACGAAGGTTTGCGCTGCGACCAGCACTCCATTGGTGCTGAGGAGTTCGACGCTGGCTCCGGCGGTGCCATTGGCGTTGGAGATTTTGGCGAGGTTCGCCGTCGTCGTGCCGTCGTTGAGCGTCACCGGCGCGGCGGAAAGGCGGGCCGTCAAAAGCAGCGCGGCGGCGAGCGTGGACCACAATTTTCTGGGTGTGTTCATGATTAAAAACTCAGCGCCGGGTTGATCCTCGCTGTGCAAATTCGCAGCAAGCTAGGAGTGGTGCTGCGCAGCGTCAAGTTCCCATTTGGAAAAGCGGGTGCCGTCGTGCGCGCCGGGTGAGACACGCGGTTCCGGGATTGCATTCAAGCCCAGTTTCCCGAAAATTTACGCCATGCACCGGTGCCGCTTCCTCTGGCTCGCCGCGCTTTCGATGGCGTGGCTGCTCACGGACTGCTCACGTGAGCAGACGGTGCCCGCGCCCACGTCCACCAATGCCGCCGCGCTGATTTCCGCCACGAACGAAGTCGCGGTGGACAGTTTTTTGCCGTACGTCGGCGAGGTCACGGGTTACGTCGGCGCGAAGCAATGCCAGGAATGCCACGCGGACCAACACGCGAGCTGGCAGAAAACTTTTCATCGCACGATGACCCAACTGCCGCGGCCCGGAACGGTGCTGGCGGATTTCAATCACGTCGTGCTCACGAACGCCGCCGTCCGCTACACGCTCATTCAAAGGAGCAATGAATTCTGGGTGCATTTGGAAAGCATCGGGCCGGGTCCGCCGGGCAATCCCGCGCCCGAGCCGGAGGACGTGCCGCTCGGCCTGGTCACTGGCTCGCATCACATGCAGGTGTTCTGGCTGCCGAACGGGCTGGGCAGTTGCCAGATGGGTTTTCCGTTCACGTGGCTGATTCCAGAAAAACGCTGGGTGCCGCGCAACTCGACGTTCATTCGTCCGCCAGCCCTCGCGCATCAGCCGGAGACGTGGAACCACGTGTGTTCGCGTTGTCACGCGACGGGCACGCAGCCAAATTACAGCCGCGAAACCAAGACGTGGCTCACGCAGGTCGCCGACTTCGGCATCGCGTGCGAAGCCTGCCACGGCCCGGGCGAACACCACGCCACCCAGCAGCGTGATTGGAAACGGCGTGGCAAAAAAGCGGAACCGCGCGGGGAAAATTTATTCATCGTGCATCCCGAGAAAATCCCGCCGGCCCGCGCCTCACAGATTTGCGGTTTCTGCCATTCGATGAAATGGTGGGATCGCGCCGAAGGCTGGCCGGAGCGCGGCTTCAGCTATCGCCCCGGCGATGATCTCGAAGCCAGCACGCCGATCATCCGGCCAAAGGAAGTCGAGAACCAGCCCTGGCTCAAAAACGTGCTGACGAAGAACCCCGAGATCTTCCGCGATTTCTTTTGGGACGACGGCATGATTCGTGTGAGCGGCCGCGAATACAATGGATTGATCGAGTCGCCTTGCTATCACGGGGGTAAATTTTCATGCTTGTCATGCCATTCGCTTCACGACAGCGAACCGGACGACATGCTCGCGCGCAACCGCACGGACAACCGCGCCTGCACGCAATGCCACGAGCAATTCCGCGCCGAAAGCCAGTTGACCGCGCACACTCATCATGCCGCCGGTTCCAGCGGGAGCGAATGCTACAACTGCCACATGCCGCACACGACCTATGGCGTGTTGACGGCGATCCGCGCGCATCAAATCAGCAGTCCGAGGGTCGCCGATGAACTTGCGACCGGCCGTCCCAACGCGTGCAACCTTTGCCACCTCGACCAAACGCTCGCGTGGACGGCGGAAAAACTTTCGCAGTGGTACCGCCAGCCGGCATCAAAACTCTCCGATGACCAAACCGCCGTCGCGAATTCCGTCCGCCTCGCGCTCACCGGTGACGCCGGGCAACGCGCGCTCCTCGCGTGGCATTTCGGTTGGGAGCCGGCCGCGCAAATCTCCGGCAAATCGTGGAGTCCGGTCATCCTGGCGCAACTGCTGGATGATCCGTACGCGGCAGTGCGCTGCGTGGCTGAACGGTCGCTCAAACAAATCGCGGACGTGATCCCGCCTGGCTACGACTACACCATTGCGCCGGAGACACGAGCGTCGGCTCGATCTACGGTTGTCGAGAACTGGCGCAAGAAAACTCTCGCAATGCCGAATCTGAAACTTCCGGATCGCGCGCTGGTCACCTTGGGCGATTCGGCGGAAACGCAAGCGACGCTGCAGCGCTTAGTTCGCCAGCGAAACGAGCGGCCGGTACGATTACGGGAGTGATGCCAGAACCATTCCTCGCAGCAAGAAAACAAGAAAAAAGACGCCCGGCATTTGCCGGGCGTCTTTGTGCAGGAACTAAATTGTCGTCTCAGCGGCCGCCACTGGCCATCGCGCGAAGCACGCTCAACGCATCAGCCGCTTTTTGATCCTGGTCCGCCACTTCGAGCAGTTTGGATTTTACCTGGCTGGACAAGACACCGAACTGGACAGTCTGTTCCTCGCCGGTCGCGGCCTCTTTCACTTTCATCAAAGCGGCCATCGCGCCGTCATAATCTTTCTTGGCCAGCGCAGCCATGACGTCGGCCGCGCCCGGCAGTTTGGACGCCGCTTCGACCGCCGTTGGATCAACCGTCGGCCGTTTGGCGCAGCCACCGGCAAGTCCGGCTAGACACACGCCGGAGATTACAACGGCCAACCAACTCGACTTTTTGATGCGGTGAATCATTCGCTGAGGACAGTCTTGAAGATCAGTAACGCGGGCCGCACAAGATGTCGTTCGGCACCGGTTCCTTTCTATTGACCAGTGACCAAGCTTTGTTCCACTTGATGAAGAGGGCCGTGCCACCGAAGTTGCCGACGACTGCACCGCCCGGCAGATTCTTGGCAGTGGCGTACGGAGCACCAATCCAGTTGTCCAAACCGGAATGCCGCAAGGAAAGTGTTTCGCCAATGGATTCGGGGTTGTTGCCCGCGTCATTGAAAAAGAATGGATCGCTTTCGTTTTGTTCCCATAACTGCCAGTCAGTCGGCTTGAAATCTGTGAGCTTGTAAGTTTTGCCATCCGGTGGCGCCGTTCCCTTGCTGCCGGTGTAACCACCGATGTTGCCCGTCCAGCAATAGGAAGTCAGTTTGACCGGACGACCGAGCCACAAAGTTTTCAGTTTGCCGGTGCCCCTGGTTGCGACATCTTTCGGGCACCAAAGAACCTGGTGCGTGCTCAGAAACGGCCCCAGCTGGCTGATTTTGAAGAACGCCAGTTGATTGCTCCACTTCACCGAACCAATGTCCGCGCCGGCACAGGAGCCTGGCGCAGCCGGACCGCCCGGTATTCGCCCGGCGTTTTTCGTGGCATAAGCCCAGCAGTCGGGGCCGCTCAAATCGCTACCCCACCCTGGGTGCGCATTGTAATCACTGTTGTCCCCCGCGTACATGTGGTTCGAAAGCAGAATTTGCTTGACGTTGTTGATGTCGAGCGTCTTTTGGGCGCGATCTTTCGCCTTGGCCAAGGCAGGCAACAACATGCTGGCAAGAATCGCGATGATCGCGATGACGACCAGGAGTTCGATGAGGGTGAAGGCCAGTCTGCGCCCACTGGCGGGCATTCGCTTGGTGAGCGGTGTAGGTTTTGGGTTTCGCATAATTGTAATGATAAAGCTTTTTTGGGCTTAGGTTTCGGTCGTTGCTAACAGTCTGGCCAAAAGATGTCAAAAACTTTTCGGGAGTTTTGCCCTATTTGGAACTGAAAACGAGTGTGCGTTTGAAGGCGCACCCTGCTTTTTCGATCAGGTGTCGTGAGTTTCGCCATCCATTGCGGCGAGCTTCGTGGCGGCGGCCTCCCACTCGGCGCTGACTTGTTCCAACCGCTCGACGGCGGCGGACAGTTCGCGATTGATGTGCATTGCCGCGCCGGCTTTGGCGTACGTCTCCGGCTTCTCCAGCTCCATCGAAAGTTCTTCCTGCTGCTTTTCCAGTTCGGCGATTTCCTTCTCCAAGCGATGCACGAGTTGTTGTTGCTCGCGACGCTCACGCGAACGCGCCTGCCGCAGCTCGGCTTCAACGCGTTTTTGCTCTTTGCGCGAAATCGTCGCGTCGCCGTCGGCCTCATTTTGAAATGTTTCCTGCGGACGGACCATGTGCCGGTTCGCGTTTGTGCCGGCGGAAGTCAGCGCCGCGCGCGCGGAAGTCGCCGAAGTTTTGTCGAGGTAGTACTGATAGTCGCCTGAATAATGCGTGAGCTGGCCGGCGTTGACGTGGACGACGTGATTCGCCAGCGCGCGGATGAAATAGACATCGTGGCTGATGAAAATGAGCGTGCCTTGAAACTGTTTCAGAGCACTGACGAGCGCGTCGATGCTCGCCATGTCAAGGTGCGTTGTCGGCTCGTCCATGAGCAATAGGTTCGGCGGGTCGAGCAGCAATTTCACCAGCGCGAGCCGGCTTTTTTCGCCGCCGCTCAACACACTCACGCGCTTGAAGACATCGTCACCGCGAAACAGAAAGCACCCGCAAATCGTGCGGATGAATTGCTCCGTCACGCGCTGCGGCGTGTCAGCCGCCTCCTCGAAGACCGTGCGCTCCGGCTTGAGCATCTCCACGCGGTTCTGCGAGTAATAACCTTCCTTCACGTTGTGGCCGAGGATGCGTTCGCCCGCCTGCACCGGCAAAACTCCCGCCAACAATTTGAGCAACGTGGATTTTCCCGCGCCGTTCGGGCCGACGAGTACCATGCGCTGGTCGCGCTCGGCGGCGAAATCGATCCCGCGATAAACCACGTTCTCACCGTACGCGTGGTGAATCTGCTTCAGCGTAATCACCTTCAGCCCGCTGCGCTGCGGCTGCGGAAACGAGAAACTGATCTGGCGAGTGTCGTCCTCCGGCGCTTCGATCTTTACCATGCGTTCAATCTGCTTGAGCTTGCTCTGCGCCTGCGCCGCCTTCGTGTTCTTCGCGCGGAAGCGATCGACGAACTCCATCAAGTGCGCAATCTCGCGCTGCTGATTTTTGTAGGCGGCGAGTTGCTGATCGTAGGCGGCCTGGCGTTGCACGAGGTAGTCTTCGTAATTGCCGCGGTAGCGAAACAGCTTGCTCTGGCGAATCTCCACGATGCTGCCGACGAGTTGATTCAAAAACTCGCGGTCGTGCGAGATGAGCACAATCGCGCCGGGATAATTTTTCAAATACTCCTGGAACCAGAGCAGCGCCTCGAGGTCGAGGTGATTCGTCGGCTCGTCGAGCATCAGCAAATCCGGCTCCTGCACGAGCAGACGCGCGAGGTGCGCGCGCATCACCCAGCCGCCGCTGAGTTGGCGCGCGGGCCGCTCAAAATCGCGCTCCCGAAAACCGAGGCCGGATAGAATGCGCTTCGCCTTCGCGGTCGCCTGGCCATCCGCCGGCACAGCAAGCAGCGAGTGATGAACTTCAGGATGGGCGGTCGTCGCGTCGGCGGGGGAGGCGGTGGAAAAATTTCCAGTCGCGAGGTCCAGCACGGTTTCTTCACCTGCGGGCGCGCTCTCCTGCGGCAGATAACCGAGCGTGACGCCGCGCTCGAGCGTGACGGTGCCTTCGTCTGCGCTCGCGACCCCAAGAATCAACGAGAACAACGTGGTCTTGCCCGCGCCGTTCGGACCGACGAGTCCAATGCGTTCCCCACGGTTGACTTGAAGATCGACTGCGGAAAGCAGCGCGCGTCCGCCAAAGTTTTTGCTGACACCGGAAATCGTGAGCATTCGAGCGCGCGATGGTGGGGACGCGCCACCGTGAGCGCAAGCGAGAACCGAGGCAATGAAGCGACACGGAGCCAACCACCTCAGCCGGACATTCCGGGAATTTCTTACAGCGGCGGGCCCGCAAGTGGATTGCGGACGCGATGGTCGGGGAAATGGTCTTTGCGTGCCTGTCGCCAGTGAAGCTTTTCGACGTGGCCATCGGTGTAGATGTAGTTGGCCGCGCCGTCGTGCCGGTCGTGACGGATCCAGCCTTGGCTGGCGTAATTGCCGGAACCCCATTGCACCAACGCCGATTCGCCGACCCACGCATCGTAGTCATCCTGGCCGACATTGCCGTAATCGGGATTGTCGGCCGCGTTCAACGCCTCCGAGTTGCGCTCGCTGAACATGATCAAATTCGGATTGGGCAGCGCGTTGACCACCGCATCGGTGGCGAAACCACGCAGCACGCCTTCCACGGCGTAGCGCGCGCATTTGTGTGTGAAAATCGAATTGAGCAGATAGCTTTGCGTGTTCAAATGCCCGCTCCGCGCGAGCGCCAGTTCGCTCGCTGGCGGCGGCTCCTGGGTGGACTCCGCAATGCCGCCGTTGTAGCCCTTCATGTCGGTGGCCAGAAACCGCGAACGCGGCGTGCGGTCGGACGGGCAAAATGCGACGGCGCGATTTTGTAAATACGGCTGGAGAATCACGGCCCACGGTTTTTCGGCCTGGCTGTTGCCCGCGCCGCCGCCAGCGGCCGCCGCCGGGCTGCTCGGTAGTTCATCGACCTGCGTGCCGTCGTCGAGCACCCAGCCTTCGTGATGATGGAACAAGCCGCCGTTGTAGTCGTCCATGTAAAGTCGCGCGGCTGTGGCGACCTGGCGCAAGTTGGAGAGGCAGGTGGTTTGATGCGCGCGTTTCTTGGCGGTGGCCAGTGCCGGCAGAAGCATCGCGGCCAGAATGCCGATGGTGCCGATGACCGCCAGCAATTCCGTAAGCGTAAATCCACGCATCAAGTTCTGCTTTGCATTTTTCATTTCTTCGAACTCTACGAATGAGCGCGCCACACGGATGCAGAGCAAAGTTGTGGAGAGATTCGCCATTGCGTCCACCCCGTCAACGAAAAGAAGTCTTGCGCCTGTTCCCGTTCTTGAAATGAATGGAGTCAACCATCAACCATGAAAGGCACCTATGTTTCCGCATCATTTTACTTCAATTAACCGCCGGCGCTTCCTTGGCGGCGCGGCGCTGGCTCTGCTCGCCGCGCGTTTCGGCGCGCGGACGTCATCCGCCGCGTCCATCTCCAACGACCCCAAGCTGCGCATCATCTGCTTTGGCGCGCATCCGGATGATTGCGAAATCCAGGCAGGCGGCGTGGCGGCGATGTGGGCCGCCAAAGGCCATCGCGTGAAATTCGTTTCGGTGACGAACGGCGACATCGGCCATTGGCGCGAAGCCGGCGGGCCGCTCGCGAACCGCCGTCGGACCGAGATCATCGAGACGGCGAAAATTCTCGGCATCGCGACTGCCGCGCTCGACATCCACGATGGTGAACTGGAGCCGACGCTGGAAAACCGCCGCATGCTCACGCGCCTGATTCGCGAATGGAACGCCGACCTCGTGCTGAGTCCGCGCCCGAATGATTATCACCCCGACCATCGTTACACCGGCGTGCTCGTGCAGGACGCTGCCTTCATGGTCACCGTGCCGTTTTTTTGTCCCGACGTTCCGGCGCTCAAGAAAAATCCGGTGTTCATGTATTATCCTGATCGTTTTCAAAAACCGAATCCGTTCCAGCCCGACGTCGCGGTGTCCATCGACTCCGTGATCGAGAAGAAACTCAATGCGCTCGACGCGCTGGAATCACAATTCTACGAAGGCGGCGCCAATGGTTCCATTGAGGACGTGCCCGGCGATCCCGCGAAACAAAAGGAGCGCCGGCGCGCGGTGCGGGCCGGATTCGACAAACGCAACCGCGACATCGCCACGCGCTTCCGCGCGAAACTCGCCGACTTCTACGGCAAAGACGCCGCCGAAAAAATTCAGCACGCCGAAGCGTTTGAGACGTGCGAATATGGCCGCCAGCCCGATCAGGCGGAACTGAAAAAACTCTTTCCGTTCTTCGGCGAGTAGCGGCTTGGCGCGTTCCGTGTCGCTCCTTTCTGCTTTCTTGGGCGCCATCAGTTAACTAGCTTCACGGCAAACGCAGAGAATTCATGCCGGCCAACAACACCGAACAACGCAAGCTCGCGGCCATCATGTTCATGGACAAGGTGCGCTAAAACGCGCCGGGCAATTTAGCTGCCGCAAGAGATCTGCCCTGAAAAGGCCCGCCAAGTTCGACGGCAATTTGCGCATCCCGGCCGGTGTTTGACAACGGCAAGTCAAGTTCACCGCGAAACACTCAGTCCATCTTTACAGCCGGCTGGTGGACGCCTATCTTCGCGCCCCGGTGACTGAAAAGAAAAACATTCGCGTGGTGGTCGGCATGAGTGGCGGCGTGGATTCGTCCGCCGCCGTCGCACTCTTGCAGGCGCAGGGCTACGACGTGGTCGGCATCACGCTCAAGCTCTGGCCGCAGGATTGCGTGTCGCGCGCCGAGGACAAATGCTGCGGCCCGCAAGCAGTCACCGACGCCCGCGCCGTCTGCCACAAGCTCGGCGTGCCGTATTATCTCGTGGACGAGGCGGACGAATTTCAGAAGCAAGTCATCGGTTACTTCGCCGAGGAATACAAAGCCGGCCGCACGCCGAACCCGTGCGTGATGTGCAACGAGAAGCTCAAGTTCGGCACGCTCATCAGCCGCGCCAGACAGCTCGGCGCTGAATACATCGCGACCGGCCATTACGCGCGCATTGAGAAAAACGCCGATGGCTCGCGCACGTTGCTCAAGCGCGGCCGTGACCCGCGCAAGGATCAAAGTTATTTCCTCTTTTCGCTCAAGCAGGATCAACTCGCCCGCTCGCTGATGCCGCTCGGTGAATTGCTGAAAAGCGACACGCGCGACGTCGCGCGGCAATCCCAGCTCAAGACCGCCGAGAAAGAGGAGAGCATGGAAATCTGTTTCGTGCCGGACAAAGACTACGGAAAGTTTCTCGACCAGGCCGGGCTGGTGAAAAAACACCAAGGCGAGATCGTCGATCTGCACGGACGCGTATTGGGTCACCACGACGGCATCGAGTTCTTCACCATCGGCCAGCGCAAAGGGCTGCATATCTCCGCCCCGAAACCGCTTTATGTCATCGACCTCGACCCGGCGACCAACCGCGTCATCGTCGGCGACGACTCGGCGCTGGATCGCGATGAGCTCAACGTCGAGCGCTGCAACTGGATCCCCTTCGAAGCACCGCCCGCCGAACTGCAAGTCACCGCGAAAATTCGTTACAATCATCCCGGCACTCCCGCGACGATCCACACCGGCCCCAACGGTTCCGCCAAAGTAAAACTGCATACACCGCAGCGCGCGATCACGCCGGGCCAAGCGTGCGTCTTTTACGACGGCGAAGTTGTGGTGGGCGGCGGATGGATCGCGCGGTAGCCAAAGTCACGCACTTGGCTTCGCTCGTGCATCTGAATCGACACCTGAAATGACAGGAGGAATCGCGTCTTGAACGCCGCCGCATCGGTCAGAGACAACGAGGACCTTTGTGAAAAAGGCTGTTTGAGAGCGATGCTTTTTCACAACTTGACCGCGCGCTAATGGGTGATCCCTTTACGGCACGACAGCGCGGTAAAACCGGCGGCTCAAGTTCGTGATGGCCGGATCGGTGAATTGCACAGCGCCGTTCGTGTTCAGCAGCACGGCGAACGGCGTCCAATCAAACAAGTTCGTGGAGGCTTGAATCAAGTAATTGAAGCCGGCATCAGCGGTGAGAGTGAGAACGGGAGTTACGTTGCTCGCGGAATTCGTCGCGCTCAAGGCGATGGGATTGGTGAGTCCGGCGTAGCCGGTGCCGACATTCGTGACAGTAACGCTGGAAACAACATTGGTGAACGGGTCAAGGGCGAACCCCAGCGCGTAATGGCCCGCCTCAAACACCGCCGGGAGCGCGAACGTGTAGCTGTGCAATCCCGCCAGCGTCACACTTTCATCCACCACGCCGATTTGGTTTGTGTTCCAATACACCGTGAGCAATCCCGTCGCTCCCGCCTCGCTGGTGAACTGCGCGTCGAAGGACACGAAGTTGACTTGGTTCGTGACCGGCACCCCGATTGACAGCCATGCAGCCGTCCCGATTTGAGCAAGCCTCGCGCTCTTCGTCAGCGACTGCGGAGCCAATGCCGGCAAGGTCAAAAAAGAGAAGCTCTTGTCGGTCAACTGCACGGTTCCATTCCCGCTGTTCGCCGACAACAACGTGTTGAGACCCAGCAAAGGATCCGACCGCACTGGAAATATGCCTTGCGTCAAGATTGGCATGCTGCCCAGCACTCGCGGCGCAAGCCCGCGCGGATAAGTGCTCCGATTATCCCAGCCGCCGCCTTCCTTGCTTAACGGAAAGCCAAGCCCTTCTGTACCGCCGAGGCTGCCTGTCACGGTTGCGGTGTAGAAATCGTGCGGCCAAGGATGCGACGAGATAGCCTGATACGAACACGGAGTGAGTGTGGCGGGCGTCGAAGACGGTGATGAACAATAGACCGCTTGCACTGTCTTGTTCTGGTCGAGCCAAGTCACATCCACGTTGAATGCCCCGCCAAGCGCTCCTTCGGTGGTGGAGCCAGTCAAATCAATGGAAAAGTAACTGTCGGCCCAGTCTGCTCCCAGACCATACACACTGCGCCAATCGTTGCCGGGGCCAACATAGGGATCCAAAAAAGTGGTGTGGACAACCGTTGTCGATGCCTTCGACTTGATTGTTTGCAAAGCGCCTTGAACCAAGGCCGCTCCAGCGCTGTGGCCGATGAGGTGAACGTGTGTGAATCCTTGATTGACGATGGTTTGCCCCACTTTCTCCCCTTCGTTGTATCCGCTAACCTGTGCAAGCCAGGGAAAGGTTGCAGTTGCTCCAACCAACCACTTGTAGGGACTTACCTGCCAGTTGTTGAAGCCACGGCTGACGAGATTTTGACTAATGGCGTTCGCCATGTCGTCCACCCAACCTGTGTTATCCGTCCAAGCTTCATATCCACCCAGCGGCTGCCAGCCATGCGTGATGAGAATCAGGCTGTCTTTGCCGGTTTGTTTCGCCGGGGGAGGAGAATACGTGGGCGGCGTGGGCGGCACACCGCCGGTTGGATTGGCCAATACGGCCAGCGTGGCAGTCGCACTGGTTTTCGAACCATACGGATTGGAGACGATGACGGAATAGCCGCCCGAATTGCCCGCGCCGACGGAATTCAAAGTCAACGTGGTGCTGGTCGCACTGGGAATAGTCACGCCATTGAACCGCCACTGATAGCTCAACGGTTCGGTGCCGGTGGCCGTTACGGTGAAGCTCGCGTTCTGCCCCGCTTTCACAGTCTGGCTCACTGGTTGTGTGATGATGGTGGGATCAACAGGCGGTGCCGTACCGACGAGTGCCACGGTGTAAAACTGGCCAGCCGCAATAGCCGTTACCCCGCTCAAGCCAGCCGGAACATTCGTTTGACCCTCGCCGTTGTACCCCCACGCCACCACAGTGCCGTCGCTCTTCAAAGCCACAGTGTGAAGATAACCCGCTGCAATGGTCATCACCCCGCTTAAGCCGGCAGGAACGGTCGCTTGACCATAGCCGTTCAATCCCCATGCCACCACTGTGCCATCGTTCTTCAAGGCCACGGTGTAATCAGCACCCGCCGCAATGGCCGTCACTCCAGTGAGGCTTGCGGGAACGGTCGTCTGACCAGAGCCATTGTTTCCCCATGCCACGACTGTGCCGTCGCTCTTCAACGCCACGGTGTGGAAAGCACCCGCCGCAATGTCCGTAACTGCACCCAAAGTTTGCCCATTCAATGTGACGGGATTTGCAGTGGCCATATAGGGGAACGTTGGAGTAGGGGTTCCGGTTGTTTGACCAAAGAGGTTGTATCCCCACGTCACCACCGTGCCATCGTTCTTCAAGGCAACAGTGTGATAATCACCCCCTGCAATGGCTTTCACACCGCTCAAGCCGAAAGGAACGTTTGTTTCACCATCAGAACTGTAACCCCAAGCCACGACTGTCCCATCGCTCTTCAAAGCCACAGTATGAAGACCACCTGCCGCAATGGCCGTCACTCCGCTCAGGCCAGCCGGCACGTTCGTTTGACCATAAGTGTTGTTTCCCCACGCCACCACCGTGCCGTCGCTCTTCAAGGCCACAGTGTGACCGTTACCCGCTGCAATGGCCGTCACGCCGCTCAAGCCGACAGGAACGGCAGTTCCACCCTCGGCTTTGCGTCCCCATGCCACCACCGTTCCGCCAAAGGCCGCGTTCACCGGCAGCACAGCCGACACCAGAAGCAGCCAGAATCCCAACAATGCCACCCTCATCGTGTCGTTTAGCATAGCGCGTGGCATTTCCATTTCCTACTTGCACATCGGGTGCCCTGCACTGATAGGAAGTTGCTTTGTTGACGCTGCGCGGTTCAGGGAGGATTGCCTTTGCGTCGGGTTCATTTCCAGCGAAACTGCGCCTCCGCCGGCGGCGGTCAAGCACGTTTTTCACGCTTTTCGCTGAGTTCGGGAAAGGCGCGTCCGTTGCAGCGCACGCCGCGGTTCCAGTCGCCGACGCGCATCCACATCACGTCTTGAAACGCGTGAAGCGTTTCTCGATGAACACGCCAAAGGCCTTCGCGTTGTCCCCCTTCACATGATGCATTCGCACGTCCTCGATCTTCCGCTTTTGGATGAATCAAGGCGTGTCACTCATCACGAAGAAGGGCACGACCCGCAGGTCAACGAGCTGACGTCGATTCTCGCTTATTCGTGAGCGGAGAACACGGCGAACTTCCGAACATGACCCGCGCGCTCCTGAACAAGCTGCTGAAGTTTATTGATTCTTTCACACTCGGTTCTCCGCCGTGGCTTCACTTCAGGGCCGAAAAATCCGTTGGAGTGAGTTTGAATGCCTCGACGTCGCTGCGCAGTTTGCCGTCGCGCTCGGTTTCCTTCTCCACACGCTGCCACTCGGCATCCTGATGGAATCCGCCAATGGATTTCTGAATCGCCGTGATGCTTTCAGCCGCCAGCAGACAGACGAACTGTTCGTTCCCTGCCGCGTCCTTCTTCTCCACGACCCACCAGCCGAGACTGTGCAGCCCGTGACGTTCGTAAATTGGTATGGCGTAATCGCGCCAGCGGGCACGAAAGGCGTCGAGCTTGCCGGGCAGCACCGAATAGACGCGCAGATCGAACGCGCGCGGCTTCGGGCTGGCGGCAAAATCGAACTGCGCCGTCGCATCCACGCCGAGCGGCAGCGCCACAATCGAATCCACCGTCTTGCCGTGTTTCTGATTCGAGGCCGCGTATCCCTTCTTGAAGTCCTCGTCCGCGCCGAACGCCTTCTCCTGCGTCTGCAACTCCTCCTGGCTCGCCGCCGCCATCAGATACGCGAACGTCCCACCGTTTGTCGTGCCCGGCGCGCTCCAGTAGCCGAGCGTCTTGATGCCGTGCCGGCGACGCACCGGCTCCACCGTGTCGCGGAATCGTTCGAGCACGCCTTCCATCTTGTTCGACGTGACGGTGTAGAGGCGGAATTCCAAGTAGCCCTGCGCCTGCTTCGGCGCGCCCGCGCCCAGATTGCTGCGCAACCAAGCGAGCACGTTCGCCACGTCGGCGGGGGTGAGTCCTTCGGCGAAGGACGGCATGAGCGAAGCGGCGAGCCGGCGCACGCCGGTCACGTCTTTGCGCAGCAGCACCTGCTCGACGCCGTTCGGCAGGGCCAGCGTCAGGCTCGTCGCGCCGTCGTCCTTCAGGATGCCGGTGATGGCGCTGCCGTCGGATGTTTGCACCAGTGTCGTTTCGTAGCCGGGGCGGATGCGTTCGTTCGGCATGAGGATGTCTTTCAGCAATGAGTCCTCCGCCATGCCGAGTTGTCCGAGCAGATCGGGGCCGACGTCGTGGCCCTCGGTGCCAATGCGATGACAGGTCGCGCACGCTTGCGTGAACAATTCGTGGCCGCGCTTGAGGTCGCGTGGAGCGGCGAGCGCGGCGACAAATTTGCGGAACGCCTCGTCGCTGATGGTTTCGGCGGCGGGCAGTTTGCCGGCAGGCACCAGCGCCTCGTCATCGGCGACGGTGGCGATGAAGGTGTCTTCGAGTGCGCGCGTGGCTTTGCGAACTTCGGAACTTGGACTTGCGGCGAGTGAGGCAAGGGACGCGCGAGCGGATTTGTCGGCGAGCGGTTTGCGGGGCGCGTTCTTGCGGCCCTTGACGAGGGCGTTGAGCACGGCGGCCTGGGTGTCCGGTTTCGCGGTGGCGGTGAGGGTGAACGCGCGGGCGAGTTCGGGTTCATCGCGGCGCGCGGCGATGGATTGCGCGAGCGGCGCGAGGAACCTGGCGGAGCCGCCGGCTTCGCGAAGCAGTTCGGCAAGCATCTCCGTGCCGCGTCCGTGCAGCGACGACAACAACGCCGCGTCCATCCAGCGCACGGCCAGTTTCAAGCGCGCGAAGCTCGCGAGCAGGGCGAAGGCGCGCGAGTCGCGGGCCTCGCCGAGGCTCAGGGCAAACTGAATTTGCACTCGGGGATTTTGCTCGGCGGGCGCGGCCATCAACGCGGCGTCGAGCAGGGCGTTGCCCTCGTCCTTGCCGAACCAACGGTCGCCGAGTTGCAGCGCGTGAACGCGCACGGCGGCGTCTCCGTGGGTGAGGAAGGGCTGAACGTCGCGCGGCGTGAGCGCGCCGAGTTGGTCGAGCGTGCGGAGCGCGGTGATGATGGTGGAAGGGGCAGCGCTCTTGTCAGCGAGCCATCGGCGCAGTGACGGCGCGGCGGACTTTTCTCCGCGTTCGACGAGGAGCCGTTGCGCGGTTTGCCGCCGCCAGAACAGCGGGCTGGCACATTCGCGGGCGAGCGCCTTTCCGCCGAGCCGGCTCAGGTCGGGCGACGGCGGGCGCGGCGCGTCCCTGTGCGTGAGGCGGTAGATTCGACCGCGGTCGTGGCCGGCATAGACGCCATATTGCTGCTGGAGATGGCGCGGGATGGCCGAGTAGTCCTCGATGATTTCGCGGTAGTAGTCGGTGACCCAGATCGAGCCGTCCGGTCCATGGGTGAGGTTCATCGGATGGCTCCACTGGTCGCTGGTCGCTGCGAACTCGGATTTCTCCTCGCCCGGCGCGCGGCGGAGTTTCAGCGCCGGGCCGTCCGTTTCGACCAGCGCGCGGTGGATGAGATTGCCCGACGGTTCGCAAACGAAGTATTGCCCGTGCAATCCCGGCAACGCGCGGTCCTGATAAATCATCGGCCCGCACGCGGCGGTGAACCAGCCGTCGGCTTCGCTCTCCGCCGCACCGTAGCGCGAGTTGTAGTATTTGAAATAGGCCGGATCATCGGCGCGTTTCTGCCGCCACGGATGCGGCTTCGAGATTGAATAGGCGCGGCGGTCGCCGGTGGCGGCTTCGAGCGACGGCGTGGCCGCATCGGGATTACGCGAGAGATAACGCCACGGCAACGGCGCGATGTAGATGCCGGGAACGGTCGTCGTCACCGTGAAGCGGTCGCCAGTCTCCGTCATCGCGAAGCCGAACGTGTGTGTGCTGCCGGTGACGGGTTCAATGGCGCTGCCGTCCGCGCGAATGCGGAAGTCCGATCCGGGCAACTGCACCGGCGCGGGCAGATGCGGCCCGGTGATTTTCCCACCGCCCCAGCCGCGACCGAAATAAATCCAGCCGTCGCCACCCCATTGCGGCGCATTGATGCCGCGCTCCAGTTCGCCGGTGGGAAAGCCGGTGAACAGTTTCTCGCGCACTTCGGCCACGCCATCGCCGTCGCGGTCGGCGAGGAACACGATGTCCGGCGCACACGCCACGATGACGCCGCCGCGCGCCGGCACGAGTCCATAGGCCGGCGGCAGATTCGTGGCCCACACGTCCGCCACGTCCATGCGCCCGTCGCCGTTGGTGTCGCGGAGCAACTTCACCACGCCGTAGGTGCCGCGCTGGGCCGCCTGCTTGAACTTCTCGTCCGCCTGCACGCGGCGCACCTGCGTGTCGAGTTTCCCGGTCTGGTTGAGTTCTTCAATGTCGAGCTGCCCGGCGAGATTGTAGCCGTGGAGTTCGCTCACGAACATCCGCCCGCGCTCATCCCAGCACACCGCTGACGGCGACGCGATGAGCGGTTCGCTCGCGACGACTTCCATGCGGAAGCCGTCCGGTAATTTGAACGCCGCCGCGCTTTGCTCCGGCGTCTTCGCCTTCGGCGCGTCGGTGGGTTTCGGAATTTGCGCGAACAGCAGGCCTCCAACTGGGAGGCATGGCAACAGCCCGACGACGAGCAGGAGATGTTTGGAGTATAGCGGGTTCATCAATTCAGCACGACGGCATTTTCCGACGTCCATTGATCGGCCAGCCATTGCGCGATGCGTTGAAGTGCCTTCGCGCCGCCGCTCGTCGCGTCGCGATGGCGCGCGGCGATGGCCTGGACGCGGGCGAGTTGATCGCGGAGCAGGACACGCTTCCTGGTGTCGAAACGGCCATGCTCTGCACGATGACGCACCAAGCCAGGCGTGGTCAATGCGCCGGGCAGGGACCAGTCGCGGTCGGTGTTGAAGACCTGGAAGAGAAAAAACAAGTCATCCACTTGCGCGGGCTGCCAGCCGGGGCTGAAGAGTTCGCGGCCCAGACGCGCGCGGAGTTCGGCGTCAGGCAGGTCGTGGTTCGGGGTGAGTTCGCAGAAGACGAGGCGGATGGCGCGCACGGGCAGTTCGCGATACGGATTCTCGCCGCCCTTCATCGCATCGGCCCGTCGGTCGAGTTGCGGCAACGCCTTCTGCTTCTTCTCACCGTGACACGACACGCCGCGCTCGACGAGCAGTAGGCTGATGTCCTTCTCGAAGTCCACCGCGCCCGCACTCGCAGAGGCCAGCAAGGCGACGGCGAGAGCACAGGCTGCAATCTTGAACCGAAGTTTCATGGATCAACCAACAGGTGGTCAGGCGAAGATGGCTTTCAGGACTAGGAGATGCCGGCGGCTCTTGAGGAGCGGGGTGCCCAGGGTGGAGAGGGCGGCGCTGGCGGCTCCAGCTTGTTTGAGAAATTGGCGACGGGTGCTCATGGTTAATTGTCGGTGAGCTTCGGCACCTCACCGCAGAGCGCGAGCGCGCGGAGTGCCTGCACGGTGCTGATGTAGGTGATGTAGTGATAGGTGTCCTTGTAGAGAGACTTCATCCACCAGCGGCCACTCACTCGCTGATTTGCCTTGAGCCATGCGACTCCTTTTTGAATGCGGTCATCGCTCGTCGGCACGCCGCTCTCGCGCAGCAGGACGATGGCAAAGGCGGTCATGTAGGGATCGCTTGCCGGGCTGGCGGCATCCGGCTCCGCAGCCAGCATCGCGATGGTTTCCGCGTCCACGGCTTCATGCCATTTCATGACCGGTGACATGCGCCGCGTGGACCAGCCGCCGTCGGGCTGCTGCAATCGCCAGAGCATCGCGGTCGCAGCATCGCGTTGCGGCTGGGGCACCAGCTCGGGCATCAGTGCGGCGAGTTGGAGCTTGAGCGCGAGTTCGTAATCGTTCACCGGCTCGTGCTCGCGGAGGAACTTCTTCATCCGCGCGACGCGTTCGAGCGTGTCGGCATCCTTGAGATTCGCCAGCCAGCCCGGCGCGGCGACCACGGCGCGCGCCGCCTGCAACGTCAGTTGAAAGTGCGTGGTGATGTAGGGAATCTCCACCTCCTTGTAAGTCTTGAAGAAGCCCTCCGGTTCGAGCCGCGTCATGGTGCGTTGCAACGAGCGGGCGGTGTGTTCACTCAGCTTGCCGGTGACGTGCTTGTCCCAGGAGGCGAGACCGGAGCTGCGCCACACGGACGAGATGGTGCTGATGTCGGACTTGGCTTCTGGTTTCGGGATATTGTCGATGAAGTCGGCGAGCACTTCATCGCTCGGCTTGCCCAGCAGCGGGGTCAACACGGATCGATCCACCATGTAGGTGCCCGTGCTGTGGCAGGCGATGCAGCTCTTCTCCCTCACCCAATGGTGGGCGCCGTCATCGAGATATTTCCGGGCCGCGCGAATCGTGTCCGGCCCGAACGCCTTCACCTTCGGCTCGTCGTCGGTCGCCGCCGGCACCTCGATGCCTTCAGACTTGTATTGAAACTTCGGCTTGGGCTTGGCCGCCGGCTTGGTGGCCTCGGTCACAGCCCCGGCCGGCTTGCCTGCACTGACAGGTTTCTCGGAAGCGGGGGCATTTCCATCCGCCGCAAGCGCGGCGTGCATGGCTGAAATCAGGAGCGTGAGGGCGAGACAGATTTGGCGTGTGTTCATGGCTGCTTCATGAGTAAAACGATTCAACAGGGCGAGAGCGCGATGTTGTGCCCGTTAGTGAAGCCAATTCACAGCAACACGGCAATCACCAAGCCACCATGAAACACTCATCACAATTCACGCGACGGCAGTGGCTGCGAGCCACGGCGGCAACGGCGGGCGGCCTCTGGCTGCCCGGCACGATGGATCTCACCGCCGCGCTTTCCGACGTCGCAGATACGAAGCACTTCTGGTATCGCCTCGCGCCCGACGGGCCATACATCGACTCGCAGCGCGACCACAAAGCCTTTGGGTTTGGCGGCGGGAAAATCTTGCTTTCCGAAGACAACGGCAAGACGTGGCCGCACCGCGCGGAGTTCGCCGACGCGGAGAACATCACCTTCAGTTGCCTCCTGAAGAACGGGAACATCCTCTTCGCGACGCGCGAGAAACTTTTCCTGAGCACCGACAATCTCAGGACGCACCGGCCAATCACTGTGAAAGATCGCGAGGGCCGCGATTACGTCCCGCACCTGCCGGTGAACCCAGCCGAACCCGGCTGGTATTTCCATCCGCTCGACGGCGAGCACACTTGGGACGTGAACGGCGCGGAGATGCTCGTGTGGGGCAATTACTGCAATGTCGTGGGCGGAGCCGTCCCGGTGAACATCTACTATTCCACCGACAGCGGACAGACCGTGAAGCTCGCGTATTCCTTCGGTCAAAACCCGGCGTTTCAGCAAAAAGGAGCGGAGCCGAAATCGTTCCTGGGCGACGCCAAAAATCCGATCGTCTGCCGCCACATCCACAGCGTCGCCTACAACCCCGCCGAGAACGCCTATTACGCCTGCACGGGCGACCTCAGCCGCGGCCAAGGCGACGAGTGCCACTGGCTGCGCGGCACCTACGACGCCAAGTCCGACAAGTGGGAGTGGAAGGTGCTCATCTCCGTGAACTCCGACTCGCGCCACAAATCCGGCGGCATCAATTTCGTCGGCGGCAAACTGTATTGGGCCAGCGACGCGAACGGCCCGAAACGAGGCGACAAGCATGATCGCGGAATCTTTACGTGCGCCCCCGCCGACATCGCGAATCCCGCCGCGCACACTCTGCTTTTTAACCCCGAGTTTGAGTGCGCAAACATGATCATCCAGGACGGCGTGATGCTCGCCGCGCACTACGCGCCGGCATCGCCCTACGTCACCGGATTCATCTACTCGCCCGACATGGGCAAGACGTGGGCACAATACGATCTGCCTGGTTTCGGCCCGCGCTCAGGCACGCGCTTTCACAAGAAGAACAGCGACGGCTGGTTTCGCGTCGATTTGCGCAAGGGCTGGATTGACCGGGGTGAAGTCCTGTTCATCAAGCCCAAGCCGTAGATTCCACCTTTCCATGACTTGAAGCTTGTCCTCTTCTGCTGGAAATCCGCGAGCGGCACCGGAATGACCGGTGACCAATAGTTGAACCATCGGGAAGGGACGGCTCCTGCGGACTTCCGGCCGGAGATCGGATTCGGGTTCGACCATGGCGTTAATCCGGAAGAACATGTCCCCCCACCCCAGATGGGTGTTGGCGGCGATACGGACATGAGGCATCGACGGATCCCTAGAAGCCTTTGCTCCTTCTTTTGGACAATTTTCACCATGGCTCTTCAACTCGAATCTTTCGCCGACCGAGGCGCACGATGAGATTATTCCGCAGGCTGTCCAGCAGCACGGCCACGAAGATGATCGCGCTGGTGATGAGCGGGTAGAGATAGGGATCGGCCTGCACGATGACTAGGCCGTTGAAGATGCTCTTGAGCAGCACCGCGCCCAGCACCGTGCCGGGAAACACCCGGCCGCGTCCGCCGAACAGGCTCGTGCCGCCAAGCACCGCCGCCGTGATGGCGTCGAATTCGTAAAGTTCGCCGAACTTCGGCGAGACCGCGCCGAGTTGCGAGAGCGCGAGAATGCCGCCCAGCCCCGCGCACGCGCCGCAGATCACATACACTGCCGCGAGCAGCCGTGTGGTGCGCAAGCCAGCCTTTTTCGCGGCTTCAACGTTATGACCGAGCGCGTAGAGCTGACGGCCGAACGGCGTGTGCGAGAGCACGAGTTGCGCGAGGACGACGACCGTGCCAGCCATCCACAATGGCAGGGGAACGCCCAGCCACTTGGCTGAGCCGAGCGCGAGGAAGGAGTCGGGCAGGTTCATCGCGCGCGTCTGGGTAATCCATCGGCCCGCCCCGCGCCCGATGTAGAGTGTCGCGAGGGTGGCGATGAAGGCGACGAGTTTGAGTCGCGTGACGAAAAGTCATGCCCACGCCGACCACGGCAGTGGAGGACGCTTGAATGAGAACCTGCGTGAGGTTGGCCGCGGTAAGAAATTTGTCCGACATCAGCCCGAACACGAGCAGCACGACGGCAAACAAGGCGACCGGTGCGAAGTCTAGGAGGCGGAGCAGGGGCGCACGCCCATTCTTCGTAGCAGCCGGCGTAACGAGGCTCTGATTCATGGGGTGGCGTGCGCGTTCAATTCAGAGCCTCCTCACGTCGGCTGCTAACGGTTTGGACGCGTGCAACGCCGAACCGAGGATCTTCTCCCGGTCGAACTCCTCGCGTCGGAACTCGCCCGTGAGCTCACCGTGACGCATCACCAGCAGGCGATCACAGATGCCGATGAGTTCCTCGATCTCGGACGAGATGACCAGCACACCGGCCCCGCGATCGGCGAGTTGGTGGATGAGCTGGTAAATTTCGAACTTTGCCCCGACATCAATACCGCGCGTCGGTTCGTCGAGGATGAGCACCTTGGGTTCAGCCAGCAGCCATTTGCCAAGCACGACCTTTTGCTGGTTGCCGCCGCTCAACGTGCGGACAGGTTGCGAGTCGGTCGCCTTCGGCGAGAGACGGACCGCTTCGCGCATCTGGCTGACGGCGGACTTGATGCCTGCGAAGTCGAGCCAGCGCGCCGGGGTTCGGCTGTGCTGCGTGAGCGTGACGAGCGCAATATTGTCGGCGATGGATGCCTCCATGCAGAGCCCTTCTTGGCGGCGATCTTCGGTGAGGAACGCAAGGCCGCGTTGGATGCGTTGGCGCGGATTGCCATCGAGCAGTTGCCCGGCGAGTTGAATCTCGCCGCTCGTGCAGGGATCGAGTCCGAAAAGGATGCGCGCCAGTTCGGAACGCCCCGCACCCATCAGGCCCGAGATGCCAAGCACCTCGCCGGCCGCGAGATCGAACGAGATGTCATGCGCGATGCCGGGCTGGGTGAGGGAACGGACTGAGAGAATGGGGAGCGCAGCCGCCCCGGCTGCTGCGAACCGCGCCCTCGCGGTTCGCGTTTGGGCGCTCGAATCCTTCGCGACGTGATTCTGGATCATTGCCGTCCGTGCGCCGTCGGGGTGGTCGGCGAGGGCGCCGACCGCTACAGGCGAGGGCGCCTGTGCTCCCCAACACGAACGCTCCGGATAAAGCTGGTTCAACTGCCGCCCGACCATGAGCGAGACGAGCCGGTCGTGTGTGAATTCCTTCGTCTCGCCGCCGCCGACTCGCTCTCCGTCGCGCAGGACCACAAGGTCGTCGCAGATCCGCAGCACGTCACCGAGCGCGTGCGAGATGTAGATGATCGCGATGGCGCGCTTTCGAAGCTGATGCATCAAGGTGAACAGCCGCTCGCATTCACGGGCCGAGAGCGAAGTCGTTGGTTCATCGAGAATGATCACGCGCGCATCCGCGCCAAGAGCCTTGGCAATCTCGACAAGCTGCCGCTCGCCAGCCGGCAGGCATTCCACCAGCGTGTCGGGCGCGTGATCGAGTCCGACTTGCCGTAGAAGTTCCGTTGTGCGGGAGCGGAGAGTGCGACGGTCAATCCAAGGCAGGCCACCGCCGGTTTGTTGTTTGTTGTTCGTTGTTCGTTGTGGGGCGCTTGCGGGCTCGTTATCGCCACGAACCACGAACGACGAACCACGAACAATCTTCTCTCCGACGCGCGGGAAGTCGGTGAGATGCAGGTTTTCCGCGATGCTCAGGTTCGGAAACAGGTTCAGCTCCTGATGCACGAAGGCGATGCCGGCGGCGCGGGCGGCGTTTGGATTGCGCGGCGCATAGGTTTGTCCGTTCACGCGCAGTTCCCCGGCATCGGGCTGGAGAATGCCGCCGAGCAGGTTCATCAGCGTGGACTTGCCAGCGCCGTTCTCGCCGACCAATCCCACGATGCTTCCCGCGCCCACGTCAAAGCTCACGCCCTTGAGCACCTTCACGCCGAAGAAGGATTTCTCGATGCCGGAGAAGGAAACGACGGTTTCGTTGTGCGTCGTTCGTTGTTCGTCGTTGTTGGTGGGCGTGTTCATGGCGATTCAACGAACCACACACTACGAACCACGAACGAACTTGTTCCTCCACACATCCAGCAGCGCCGCGATGAGGATGACCGCGCCCTTGATGATGGTGATCATGAAGTCGGAGAGGTTGAGGAGATTCAGCCCGTTGCCGAGCAGCGAGAGGAACAGCACTCCGAAGACGGTCCACATCACCTTGCCCTTGCCGCCGAAGAGACTCGTGCCGCCGATGACCGCCGCGCCGATGACGTCGAGCAGCAGCGCCTTGCCGTGGTTGGGAGAACCGGTCTCCAGTCGCGCGGTGAGCAGGATGGCGGTCATTGCGGCGAACGCGCCGTTAAGCATGTAGGCGCTCACGGTGACGCCGCCCACGGGCACACCCGAGATGAGCGACGTGCGCGGGTTGTGCCCGACCGCGTAGAGCCAGCGTCCGAGCAACGTGCGCGCCAGCAGCAGATGCGCACCAAGGGCCGCAACCACCGCGAGGAACGCCGCCAGCCACGCCTGCGTGCCGAGGGCGAGAAAGGCCGGTGGCAAGTTGTAGATGCTCTCGGCATCCACATTTCTTTTTGCCAGCCAGACGGCGAAGCCATTGAAAAACATCGTGGTCGTCAGCGTGACCATGAAGGCTGGCATTCGCAGCCACGCGATGCACGCGCCATTGAACAGGCCGACCAGCGCGCCCGTGGCCAGCATCGCCGCGATGGCCACCGGCATCGCCGCCGGACTGCCGCGCAGCCAGCCCGCGTCGCCGCCCATGACCAGCGCGCCCACGACGCTGCTCAATCCAATGCTGGCCGTGACGGACAAATCAATGCCACCCGTGATGAGCACAAGCGTCTGTCCCGTCGCGAGCAGGAGCAACGGCAGGCAGGCCGTGAAGATGTTCCAGAGATTGCCCGATGATGCGAAGTCCGGCGTGAATGGGGCGAACGCGGCGAAGACGACGAGGCAGAGGAACAGGACAAAGTATTCGGAAGCAACGAGTTTGTTCGTTGTTTGTCGTTCGTTGTTCGTTGTTGGGGAGACGGTGGTCACTCGTCGTCGGGGAAGCTTCCGATGGATTTCAGGTAGGCGTTCAAACGTGGAGGAAGTTCATCCAGCAATGGTTTTAGCGCGTCGGTTTGCGCTTTACTCAGGAGCTTTCTGCGAAAGGCGCGTCGGAGGAAGTGAATGGTCTCGTTCAGAGGACCTCGCGCCGTGCGAACGAACCGCTTGTTGTCAGCGTGGGAACCTCGACCCACACCTTCAGCGATATTGGCGCCGATGCTGTCGGCAGCGCGAACGATCTGCTTGCCGATCGTATCCCGCGCGAAGCCATCCCAGCCAAGAACGATATCCCAAATCTGGTCGGCGATTTTCTCCGCGACCAGATAGAACTCAAGTTTTTCAAAATTGGAACGGGGCATAGAGTTGTTGTTGGTTCGCTGTTTGTTGTTTGTTGCTCGCAGGCAGTCGTTCGTTTTGTAGCTGACTGCGACCGATACGGGAACGACGAACAACGAACAAATAACAACGAACTACTTTCTCTTCTTCGCCACCACTGCTCCCCACATGCGCGGCTCCAGTTCTTTCATGTTCGCTTGGGTGATGGCGAAGCCTTTGTCGTCGATACGGGACGGCGCGGCCTTTCCAGCCTTGGCGTCGAGGATGACCTGAATGGCCTGCTCAGCTTCCCAATACACATCCTGCACACCGGTTGCGTCCACGTAGCCTTCGGCCATGAGCTGATACGCGGTGGCGTCGCCATCGAAGCCGCCGAGGATGACGTGGTTGGGCGCGTTGTGCTTCTTCCATTTGCCCAGGTTGCTGAGCACCGACTTGATGCTCGGGAACATGAAGTCGCTTGAAGTAAAGATAAGGCCAATGTCCGGGTTCGCTTGCATCGCGCTCTGCACGCCAGCCAGTGCCTTCTCCTGATTCCAATCGGTCGGGATCCGCGCGACAACCTCAACGGCGTCTCCGGCTTCCTTGATGGCCGCCTCGAATCCATCGCGGCGTCCGATGGCGTTCACGTCGCTCAGGTCGCCCATGAGAATCATTGCCTTCTGCTTCTTGCCGGACTTCTTCGCGAGCGACACGAGGTAATTCACCGTCTCTTTCGTGATGGCAAAGTTGTCCGGGGCGACGGCGGTGTGCTGCGCGTCGGTCGGATCGGCGGGCCGGTTGTAGAGGACGACCGGGATGTTCGCCGCGTTCGCCGCCTTGATCATAGGAATCACCGTCTTGCCGTCCTTGGGCACGATGATGATGCCATCCACCTTGCGGTTGATGAAGCTCTTCACTTGATCGAATTGCTTGCTTGTGTCGCCGTCGGCCACGCCTTCGAGCATGGTGATGCCCTTGGCTGCGCAATCGGCCTTGAGTTTGTCGAAGGCCGCGACCCAGAACTCCGTCTGTAGCGTCTCGAACGCCACGCCGATCGTGAGCTTCTTCGTGCCGGACGCGGACGACGCTGGGCGGCCGTTGCCGCCGGAGTCCGATCCGCCGCAGCCGCACAGGAGCACGCCAAGGAAAACGGAAAGTGTGACAGTGAAAGAAGCGCGTAGTTTCATATCGTTAATGGCATCCTGGCGTTTTTCGCAGTGTGTGAATCAGTTCGTTCTCATCCGGGGGAAAGTCACGACTGAATTTGTCCGCGCCGAATCGCAGGCGGCGAATACGAGTTCCATGGTCTTGAGATTGTCCATCCCGGACGTCTCCGCCGCGCGCCCGCCGCGCAGCGCCGCCAGCAAATCGCGGTGGCAGGCGACCATGCTGGATTGTGCGACGTCGTAGCGCGGATCGGCCCAGGCGTAACGTGGCGGCGCGTGATGGCGGGTGTGCGTGCCTTTCTTCGTGGTGACGCGCAGCCAGTAGTCGTTCGTGACTTCGATGCTTCCAAGCGGACCTTCGACGAACGCGAGTGTCTGGGGAAAGCACTCGCGCTCCAGGGGTGTCTTGGCGTAGGCCAGTTCGACCACCACACTCGTGCGCGCCTCGCCCATCGAGAGCAGCACTGTCGCGACATTGTCGCCCTTCACGGCGGGCCGCAGCGTCCGGTGCAACTGACAGTAGAGGGAATCGGCTTCGCCGAAACAGGCGCGCGCTGTGTCGAGAACGTGAGTGCCAATGTCCGTGAGAATGAACTGCTCCAGGTCGCGCAAGGCGGGCTGGTTCGCCCAGACATCGAAACCGTTCGTGAAGGTCAGCCGGCCCCGGAACGGCGTGCCGATGACGCCCGAGCGCAGCGTGTTGATGAGCGCCCGCATCGGCGACTGCCAGCGCCAGTTTTCGTGGACGAAGAATGGCGTCTTCGCCTTCGTGAACGCCGCGACCATCTGGCGCGCGTCCTTCAGAGACGCCGCCATCGGCTTCTGACAGATGCACGGGATGCGATGCTTCGCGCAGAGCAGCGAAAGCGGCTTGTGGCCGCCGACCTCGGTGATGTTGTCCACGAAGTCCGGCTTCACCTCGCGCAGTAGCTTCTCGGCGTCGACATAGACGGCAGGAATCCCCAAGTCGCGCGCGAACGCCTCCGCCTTGTCGCGCGAGCGATTGTAGATGGCGACGCACTCGACGCCGCCGACTTCCCGCCACGCCGCGAGCTGGCATCGCGCCCAGAATCCCGCACCGAAGATGGCGAAGCGGAGTGGTTTCATGCCTTGGTTGTAAACAGCGGCTTCAAATACGCCAAGCTCAGCGCGGCCCAGGCTGCCTCCTTCGCTATGGTGCGCTCGATGTCCGTCTCGGGCGGCGTCCAGAGTTCCAGCACTGTGGTGTCACAGCGTTTGAACGGCGCGAGATCTGCGAGCATCGCCGGCACGTCCAGCATCCCGCTGCCCGACGGGCGACCTTCAACGGTGAAGCCCATGAGGTGCGACACGCGCGCGATGTGAAAATCCTTGATGTGAAGATTCACCGTCAGCGGGCCGAGTTCGCGCAGCACGGTGTCGAGACCCTCGCCTGCGCCCAGCGAGTTCGCGGTGTCGAGGCACACACCGATGCGGTCGCTGCCGGCGCTCTCGATCATCTCGCGCAAGAGCGCGGCGGGAAAGCGGTCGTGATTCTCGATGCCGAGCTTGAGCCCAGCCAGCAGCGGCACGCTTTGACGCAGCACAATGGAGACTGCCTCGGGCGTGGGATGATACTCAGCGTCGTCGATGACGAATCGAATCAGCTTCGCGCCGAGGCGGCGCGCGATGGCGGCGTATGCTTCCACGTTTCCCAAAGTCAGGCGCCGCGCGCCGACTTCGAGTTGCACGCCTTCGTGGGCTGCCCGCTCGGCCAGGCGGTTCAGACGCGCGTCATCGAACGTGTGCAGCGGCAAGTTGTCGCCGATTTGCAGCAGCTTGATGCCATGCTCGCGGCATTTGTCGAGCAAGCCATGTTCGTCCAGTGGGTGCGCTGGCGCGTGTCCTGGCACGCAGACGGCCCAACCGAACGTGTAACTGCTAAGTCCGAGGATCATTTGTTCGTGATGTCCCGCACCTGTTCCCGGATGTCGTTCATCTCAAAAATTTTCTGCCAGCCTTCCTTGAAGACCACCGGCTTGGCGCGCTTGCTGATCTTGTAGGCGGCGTCGGAGAACGTGCCGTTCACCTCGCCGAAGAGCACAGCGATCTGGATGCGCAGATGGCCGAGCACGAAGTCACGCACCGCGTCCTTCGGCACGCCAGCCACAACCAGACGGTCGTGACCTTCCTTCACCACTTCCATGCACGTCTGGGCCAGGGTTTCGACAAGCGCCGGTTCCAGCATGGCCATCTGTTCCAAGGTCACGCGATGCGCGCGGCTCACGGGGGCATACATGGCGGTGGAGATTTCGAGGCCAAGTTCGTAGTAGCTCTCCGTGCCCCACATGAGGGCGACGACGATTCCTTGCTTCGCCGAAATGCCACCGTAGAAATCACGGAACGCATTCTCCGTCGGTTCCCAGTTGAACACCGACGGATGGCACGGATGCGCGATGACGCAGCCGATGTCGGCGCGGCGCGGCAACTGATCGTCGAGCGGCGCGGCGGGATCGAGCGTCATCAGCAGGGAGCCGGGCTTCATCATCGGCACCACTTCCCGCGCGACGGCGCCGATGGCCACGTCCGGCACGGCGAGGATGACCACATCTCCCGCCGGCACAGCTTCGGCCTGGGTCGAGAGTGTGACGCCGCGTTGCTTCAGGTTTTCGATGCCCTTGGGCGAGACTTCGAGGTAATGAACTTTGTAGTTCGTCTTGAGAAAATTGTCGGTCAGGCGGCAGCCCATTTTGCCGCCGGCCCCGATGAGGGTGACTGTCTTCATTCGTTCTTGGTTGGTTGTCAGTTGTTCGTGGTCAGCGCGACGCGGGCTTCCAACTTGCGCGGCTGCCATCAATCGCCATCTGAAAGCGGAGCGATTCAACGAGTGTGGCCTCAGTGCCGTCCGGTCGGATGACCCAGACGGGGCGTTTATCGGCGGGCTTCTCGGAATAGATCTTCAGCATTCGCTCCGTGTTGCTCCAGTAGCGCTCATCGGTGCGGCGGAAGGAAATCCATTTACCATCCAGTGACCACGCGCTCGGCGTGCAGACGCTTGTGCCGCCGAACGTCGTGAGCTGCCGCTGGCCGGTGCCGTCGAGGTTGATGATGAAAAGTTCCAGCGCGTCGCCGACGGGGAAGGAATAGACGAGCTGCTTCGAATCGGGCGACCAGTTCGGAAACGTCGCGCCCACCTTGCTGATTTCCTTCACCACCTGGCGCTTGTTCGTGCCGTCGTGGTTCATCACGAAGACGGTCACACCACCGCTTTCGTGGCCGGTGTAAGTGATGAGCCGGCCGTCGGGCGAGAGCGTCGGGTCGTGGCCTTCGCCGAGGTTTTGCGCGTCGGAGCCGTCCGGCTTGATGCTCGTCATGCCGGGCTTGTCGCCGTGCTGACCGAAGACGATGCGCTCGCCGCGTGGCGTCTTCTGCCAGCTCGGCATGTAGCAAACGTCGGGCGTGCGATTGAGCCGGCGCACCTTCGAGCCGTCCGCGTTGCAGACCCAGAGATTCGTCGTGCCCTCGCGATCCGACATGAAGCAAATCTGTTTCCCATCCGGCGACCAGCACGGGTATCGGTCCTCGGACTTCGGCGACCGCGAAACGTTGAACATGTCGCCCGTCGTCGGGTCAGCGATGAAGACTTCGGTGTCACCAGTGCGGACGGAGGTGACGAGGAGTTTGTGGCCGGACAAGTCCGCGGCGGTCGCGGCGATCACCCAGCCGAAGGTTAGGAAAATCAGTTTGAGGTTCATGATTCAGCGGCTTTCTCCGAGACAGTAGAGGTTGTTCGCCGTGCGAAGAAAAAATCGGCCCTGCGAAATGGCGGGCGACGCCTGCACTTTCTCGCCGAGTGGGTTTTTCGCGAGCACTCTAAATTCAGGACCGGCCTCGATGACCGTGGTCTCGCCGTTGTCACCGACGAAATAGATGCGGCCCGCTGCGCAGACGGGTGAGGCGGAAAAATTTCCTCCCACGCGTTCCTGCCAGATGAGTTCACCAGTGTCCGCCTTCATGCACGTTGCGACGCCGCCGTCCGTCAGGGCGAACAAATGCGGCTTCACGTAAAGCATCGACGGGACTTTCGGCATCCCCTTCTTTTGTTCCCAGACCAGGCTAGTTTCCTTCAGGTCGCCGTGGCCGCCAAGCCGAAAGGCTTTGATTGTTTCTTTTCCACCCCAGCCGCCGGACGTGAACGCAAGTCCGTCGCCGAGCACAACCGACGGCACCTTGCCCTCGCCGATGACTTCACTGCTCCACAGACGTTCGCCGGTTTGGAAATCAAATCCCTGCACGACATCGCCGGCTTCGCTGACGACTTCTGTCTTGCCATCGTGCTCCCAGATGTTCGGCCCGCCATGCGAGATGCGCGAAAGACCACGCCGTCCTCGCCAACGCTCCTGCCCGGTCTTCGCGTCGAGCGCCACGACATAGGATTGATCCCACGGTTTCTGCCAGCCGAGTTTCTTATCTTCGCCCTCGTTGCTGCCATCGCGCGCCATGATGAGCAGGCCGCGATGGAGAATCGGCGAAGAACCAAGGCCATGTTCGCCATAAAAAGGGTAATCGCGATTCGTCCAAACGACATCGCCGCCGAAGTTCAGCGCTGCGAAACTACCGTCGCCGAAACAGGCATACACGCGCTCACCATCGGTCGCGGGCGTGGGCGTCGCGAAGGTGTTGCGGGCCTGCTTATGGCGGGGCACCTGGTGGAAAACTTCCTTGTCCCAGAGAATGGTTCCCGACTTCACGGCGAGCGAAAGGACACGGCACGACTGGCCGTTCTCCGTCGCGGTGGTGACGAACACGCGGTCGCCCCAGACGACGGGCGATGACCACGACTCGCCGGGGAGTTCGGTCTTCCACACGACGTTCTCGGTAGCCGACCATTTGAGCGGCAAATCCTTTTCGCCGGAAATTCCTTGGTTGGTCGGCCCGCGGAACTGCGGCCAGTTCTCCGCGTGGAGCAAGGTCGTCGCAGCAAAGAGTGACAGCAGGGTTGGGAGTGTTCGATTCATTTCAATGGTTACAGTCGCGTTCCTGGCGGCGGAAATCGTTTCGCCGCATCGTCGAGCACGAGCACCCAGTCGAGCATCTCGCCTTTGTCGGGTGGCGTGAATTCGCGCTCGCCGGTGTTGGGGAATTCGCCGATGGCTGTCGCCCTGCCGTCGCGTGGGTTGAACCACCACGCCTTCACTTTCGCGCCGGTGATTTTGTCCATCTTCACCTTGAACGCGCGGCCCACCGGCGCATAGACCATCGCGTCGCTGCCGCTTTCGTCGCGCGTGGCGGCGAAGTGATAACGACCAGCGCCGGGCACGCTCGTGGGCACGCGGTCGGTCACGATGATCGAGTCGTCGGGAATGCGCGTGAGGAACGGGCGCGACTCGAACAACGCACGGCCATGCTGCATCTGCGCCGCGCCCGGCTGGTTGATGGCGTCGGACCACGGCATAAGCGGATTGTTAATCGGTTTGCCACGATTCGGATCAAACATCTGCCAGACGGCGTGGTTGCCGTACGTGTGGCCGCACGCGCCGCTGAACAAATCCCAATAAAGCGGTCGGCGCACATCGGCAGCGATGGAGTGGCCGAGTTTTTTCGCGTCGAAGGAGACCGGGTGGTCTTCGTAAATCGGTTCCCCGTCAATCACCGGCTTGATCGGTGTTCTGTCGTAATCCTTGCGCGTGCTGTCGTAGCGGCCGGTGAACTCGGCGACGTGGCCGTTCTGCCGCATGTTGAAGTCGAGCCAGTCGTCGTCGTGGAACCACGTCGAGGAACCGTTGCCGCCGGGCGGATGGAAAGTCATCAAGTGCGCCCCGCCATCGCCCTTGCGCAGACCTTTCGCTATCGCACGAATAATCTCCTTCTGCTCGTCGTTGTCCACACTGCGGTCGCCGCCGAGGATCCAGATCAGCCCGGCGTCCTTGTAACGCCTACCGAGCCATTCGCCATAGACCTCGGCGTTCGCCACGGTGAAGAGTGGCTTGCGGTCCTTGCTCAAGTCGTGCCAGAAGCGGCCCCATGTCGGCAGAAAGCCAATGTAGAGTCCGCGCTGGTTCGCCTCGGTCACGATGAAATCGACATGATCCCAGTAATCATTCTGCGGCCCGTCCTTCAGAGCGGGCTTGGTCACATCGAGATCGACGAAGGGCAGATGGCCGTACGGATTCGGGTCGGTGTGGCCGTCGAGTTCCGCGATGGCCACCGACTGAAGGACGTTGAACTTCATTGCCGCGCGATCATCGAGGAGCTTGATTGCGTCCTCGCGATTCAGGCGGTGAAACAGTTCCCACGTCGTGTCGCCGAGGTAGAAGAACGGTTTGCCGTCAGCGGTGACAAGGAACCGTTTGTTGTCGCTGACTTTCAACCGCGGCAGTGACGCAGCGGTGCTCATGAGCGCGCCCATCGCGAGCGTGAAGGAGATGAATGTGGAGATTGATCGCATATTGGAAAGTTGCCGACGGACGGGAGAGTTAAAAGTCATTAGTGAGTGAAGGCTTTGATGGGTTGGACCGCATCGACGAAGTCCACAAGGCCGGTTCTGGTTGGGCGTAAAGCTTGAATCGCAACGCCGCCTTGGCGATCCCACTGGCCCAAGGATGGCCGCAAGCAACTCATTATTTTCGGGAGGCGATGTGCTCGGTGAACCAGGTCCAATCCGCCTTGTCGGCTTTCGGCAACCAACTTATGTCATTGACCACGGCTTCGCCGCCTTTGCGCTTGAATCCGGAAACATTGCTTCGCCATTTTTTGATCGCCGAATGCCCGTCCGCGAAGGTTAGCCCCGCAGCATTTCCGTGACGGCCCGAGGGGGCGTCGAGCCACGGAGTGTTGCTGGCAAAGGTGCGCAGATTGTTGAAGGGAAAAAAGTGCGAATCGTTGATGCTGTTTTCATGCTCATCGAGCAGGATATAGACATCGCTCGCGCCTGGCGAACTGAAGTCGGAAAATTTTCTCGCGACTTGGAAGGTCTTGGCATGGTCCGTAACCCAGCTTGTGGAGGTGTCGCCCATGAAGGCATTCATCGAATAACTACGGTTGCGCGGCAGGAGTTTTCCCTGCACGCGAAGCATGGCAAGATCGGCCGGACAACGAAACACCATGGGCGTGCTCAGGTATTTGTAGGTCGGGCTGTTGGTAAGGTAGCGCATGTCCGCCGAGTCGGCCGCCGCGAACATGCCGCCTTCGACCCACGCGGGAGCCATCGGGCTGGCAAAGGGTCCGAGGCAGACATCATTGAAATCCAAACCGTAAAGAGTGTAGGCGAGTCCGAGTTGCTTCGCGTTATTCATGCACGCAATGCCGGCGGTGCGCTGCTTGGCTTTGCTCAATGCCGGCAAAAGCATCGACGCCAGAATCGCAATGATCGCGATGACAACCAAAAGCTCGATCAAAGTGAAGCCCGGGCACCGCGCGAGTGGAACGCCGCGAGTGGCAAAGTTGGGAAAGTTGAGCAATGAAGCGATTCGTGGCTTTCGTCGAGAGCCATGAGGAATGGGTTTCATAAGTGTTTTCTGGGATAGTGCGAGGGCAGTTGTGTCATGGTGTTGCACGGAGCGGACAGGAGGTTGTTCCCATTCGCCTCAACTAATCTGGCTTTCCGCCCGTCTAAGCCTCGCCAAAGCGAGGCTGGCCAAGGTCCGGTGTGGATTCATGTGGCTGACGATATCGATTCTCGCCCGACACTGCTAGGACAGGACAGAACGAAAGTTTGGACAATTTTTCCGGCGCGTCTGAACCTCGAATCGAGTCATTTGCCGACCCGGCGTGTCCGAAAGTCTTTGGGAGTTTGCCCGAAAGCGCGCTTGAAACGACGATCGAAATAACTCTGATCGGAGAAGCCTGCCGTGGTCGCTATTTCCGCGATGGAGTGGTTGGTTTCATGCAGCAGGCGCGCGGCGTTAGCCAAACGCACATGGTTTAGGTAGGCCACCAGTGTCGTTCCGGCCACTTGCTTGAACGTCTTCATGAACCGTGGAGGAGTCATGCCGGACAAACGCGAGGCATCGGCGACCGACAAACGCTCGCAAGGATGAGCGCTGATGTGCTCAAATAACTTCTTGAGTTGCAAAGAACGTTGCTGCTGCTTCATGAACTCCCACTTCATAACACCCGAAGTTCGGAAATAGCCTGCCATATGATATAGGACTTGCAGCAGGTAGGCTTTCGATCCCGCCTCGAAGAAAGGCCGGGCTTGGCCGGCAAAGTAACACTCCAAGAGACAGGCCATCGCACGGTGAACCTCGTTGGCCACTGGCTCTCCTGACCGGATGACATGGGGGCGGCGCTCAATCTTGGAGTAGAATGGAAGGAGGAATGCGTAGTCGTGGGATGGAGATCCGAGACTATAGACAAATTCCGGCAAAAAACTTACGACCACCACTCGTGTATCGAAGCCGCGGAAGTCCACAACGCGATGCAACTTCAAGTTGTCCACTACGAGGAGATCCCCTTTCTGCAAATGCACCTCTTGATCTCCCATGCGAAAGCGCGTCGCCCCGTCCAGAGGCATGAAGATCTCGAGACGGTCGTGCCAGGTCGCGCCGCGGGTATGATGCTTGGACGTGTATCGAAACAGTTTGATCAACAGCGGAAACTCTTTATCCAAAGCCACGTCATAGCGACCTCGGACATCAAGGTTTGATGCGATATCGTGCCGCTCAAAAGGCAGACGCGCGGTTGTTTCGAGAAGCAGTTGCCAGCCCGTCATAATCTTGTTCACAATTTCGAGCCACGAAGAACGCAGCCGTTCGGTTTCGCACTTTTTTCCCGCTGTCCGGTGCGTGCCGGCAAGTTTCTTTTTTCGCTTGAGAGGAAATTCATCGATCGGAAGTCTGGCGGTGCCGGTGAATTTCAACCAGGACGCCAACGTCAACGAGCTTGTTACTGGCCCAGTTTTGGCTAACGAAAAATGTCGCGCGCCAGGATAATGGCGAGTGCGTTTGGCAAGAATCGGAATGGAAAGACATTTTATGAAATTGAACATCTTCGTCCTATTGGTCGGAACTTCCGCAGTGGTTCTGACGGGTTGTGAAACTCCCGAGGGCACACCCGACCGCACCTCTACGGGTGCTTTGGTGGGCGGGGCACTCGGCCTGGCCTCCGGAGCATTGCTCGGCGGACGACATCCCGGCGGAGCCGCAGTCGTGGGCGGAGCGCTCGGCGCAGTCACCGGGGGATTGATCGGTCACTCGATGGACCAGGAAGCACGGGTCCGCCTCCAACAGCAAGCGCCGCAGACTTACGCGCGGTTGGATCAAGGCCAGCCCTTGAGCCTGGCGGATGTGAAAGCGCTGGCGGCGTCCAAAATCGGCGATGACGTGATCATCAGTCAGATTCGCAACTCACGCACCGTCTTTCACCTCAGCAGCGCTGACATCATCGATCTTAAAAATTCCGGAGTGAACGAAAAAGTCATCGACTTTATGATCAACACCGCGACTTCCATGGCCGGCGTGGCGCAAACCAGCCAGACGGCCGTCGCCGCCGCACCTCCTCCCGCCCCGGTTGAAACAGTCGTCATCGCACCTCCCCCGGGTTATGTCTGGGTGGGCGGCGAATGGATCTGGAATGGCGGCTGGGTATGGATGGCAGGCCATTGGATCGTGCCGCCATACCCGCATGCGATTTGGATTCAGGGAGGTTGGCATCGCAGTCCGCACGGTTACCGCCGGGTGCCCGGACACTGGCGGTAGATGATTGTCCTACGGTTGGCAACTTCGCTATGTTGGATGGGACGGTTCGACTAGGGCACTCAGTCGTTCATGCGTCAGTTCCGCAGTGAAAATTTACGCATACCAGAATTGCAGCACGTGCCGCCGAGCGCTGAAGTGGCTGGCCGCGCGTGGAATCAAATTCACGACCGCGCCAATTCGTGAGCAGCCACCGACCCAAGCCGAGTTGCAGCAAATGCTAAAAGTCTATCGCGGCGATGTGCGCCGGCTGTTCAACACGTCCGGGCAGGACTACCGGCGGCTCGATTTGAAAAGCAAACTGTCAACAATGACGTCGGACGAAGCGATCGATCTGCTGTCAGGCAATGGCAATCTGGTGAAACGGCCATTTGTTGTGACCAAAGACGGCGGCCTCGTGGGCTTCAAGGAAGAGGAGTGGGCGAGATTGAAATGAGCTTCCGCGCGCTTTGAACGCACTTATTTTTTGTCCGTCCGCTTCGGAGTCCAGTCAAATTCCTGTTCGTCGCCGGTGAAGTCCGTGCGCACTTTGCCGGTGATCGCGTCGCCGGAAATTTTCCCGCGATACTTCGAGGTGATTTTGTGACCATCGCGTTCGCGCACGACACGGAAGGCGACTTCGTCGCCCTTGACCGTCCCGTCCTCGATGGTGACTTCGTTGGCGTTGTTCCAAGCGGAAGTGCCGATCAATTTCTCGCCTTCCTGTTTCAACTTGAGGGTCAACTCCAGCGAATTTCCGTCGCGTTCGATGTTCCACTTCCACGTCCCGGTCGCGTTCACCGCTGCGCTCGCGCCTTCGCGCTTGGCGTCCCAATCACGCTCACGTTTCTGACCGTTGAAGTCCGACTCGATTTTACCCTTGATGCTGTCGCCGCTAATCTTGCCGTTATAATTGGAAACGAATTTCTGACCGTCGCGCTCACGCACCACTTTGAAGGAAATTTCATCGCCGCTGAGTTTGGCATCCTGAATGGCCGATTCATTTCCGCCGCGTCCGATGAACGTGCCACTCAATTTGTCGCCGTCGAGCTTCAGCTTTAGCGAAGCGTCGAAGGGCTGACCATTGGGCGGCGTGATCGTCCATTTCCAGGTGCCGGCGGGATTTGGCGAATCTTTTTTGTCTTCAGCAAAGACCGACGCCGCCAGACACAGCGCCGTCAGCAGGCTGAAGGTTGAGAAGAGCCGGGCAAGGCCGCGCGACGACAGCGCGGTTGAACCGACGTAGTGGCGAAAAAGTGGAGAGATATTCATGGAGCATGTTTCTAGGCCGATGCGAGTGAATGTCAAACTTGGTTTTCCTGAAAACGCATCACGGAAAATTCCGTGTTCAATCGTGGCCTTCGCTGGTAAAACCACCGCCATGCTCAAATGTTCCACTTCTCTCTGGTCCGCCGATCTGACGAATCTCGGCGCGGAGATGCGCCGCGTTGAACCGTTTTCCGAACGCTTTCACCTCGACGTCGCCGATGGCCACTACGTCAAGACCCTGCTTTTTTTTCCCGACCTCGTCGCGCAATTGCGGCCGCGGACGACGAAGCCGTTTGAAGTTCACTTGATGGTCACGGATCCGCTTGGCTGGATTGATCCGTTTGTGGAAGCCGGCGCGGACATCATCATCTTCTGCTTCGACGCCGCGAAGAATCCCGGTGAAGTCCTTCGGGCGATCAAGTCGCGCGGAAAGAAGGCTGGCGTCTCGCTGCTGATCAGCGAACCGCTCGCAGTCGTTGAACCTTACTGGAACGACCTCGACGTGCTGTGCGTCGTCGGCACAGCGATGGGCATCAAGGGCGCGGGCATGGACGAAAGCGTGCCCGGCAAAATCAAGCGAGCGCGCGAAATCATTCAGCAACGCGGACTCAAAACAGAAATCGAAGCGGATGGCGGTATCCGCCGTGAAACCGTGCCGTTGCTCGCCGCCGCCGGCGCGGACTGCATCGTGCCCGGCTCGCTGATGTTCAAAGAGGATCCGCCGGCGATGCGGAAATGGTTAAACAACATCGCGCCATGAGTAAGGAATCAGCATTCGCCTATGGCTTTCTCATCGCCGTAATCGTTGGATTGATCGGTTACGTATCGTGGTGCTATTCGCGTTCCCGGTTTCTCCTTCGTCATTGGGCAAGTGAGCAGAGTTTCCAGATTTTAGAGTTCAAACTCTCATTGATTGCTAATAGACCGTTTGGTTGGACAAGCTCCAACGGCCAGACGATTTATCATGTTCGTGTTCGAGACCAAACGGGTCGAGAGCGTTCCGGTTGGTTGCGCTGTGGCAGTTTCTGGATGGGAGTGTTAAGCGATAAAACTGAGGTTAGATGGGAAGGTCAGTCACAATGATGCTGACCGTCATCGAATCGAAGCCAGCAGCGGTTGGTAATTTCGATCAGTCGTACTGGACTGACGATTCGACATTTGGCGTTCAGGTTTCTTTTGTCGTTCAACGGTGAAAACTTCTTTCGACATCCTCGGCCTCGGCGTCACGGCGGTGGATGAGCTTTTGTTCGTCTCGGATTTTCCTTCGGCCGACGCCAAGCGACGCGTGCTGCGGCGCGAGCGGCACTGCGGCGGTTTGACTTCGACCGCGCTCGTCGCCGCTTCGCGGCTTGGCGCGAAATGCGCTTACGCCGGCGTGCTCGGTGAAGACGAGGGGTCGGCCTTCGTACGGGAGCGATTGCGGGCAGAAGGCGTGGACGTGACGCACGCGGTTTGGCGAACGGGCGCGCGCCCGGTCCGTTCCACCATCGTCATCGGCGAGGATCACAAGACGCGGAACATATTTTTCGACATCAGCGGCGTGGTCGGCGCGGATGCGCGAAAGCCATCGGAGAAACTCATCCGCTCGGCACGCGTGCTGTTCGTCGATATGTACGGACTCGATGGAATGATTCGCGCAGCAAAGATTGCGCGCGCGGCGGGCATTCCAGTAGTCGGCGACTTTGAGCGCAGCGACGTTCCACGTTTTCGCGAGTTGTTCGATCTGGTGGATCATTTGATCGTGCCGGCGGATTTCGCGTGCAAGTTCACCGGCGCGCGAACTCCGGCAGAAGCGGTGACACGACTTTGGAACAAGCGGCGCAAAGTCGTCGTGGTCACGTCGGGCGAACGCGGCTGCTATTTTGTCGAAGCCGCGCGGACGAAGGCGACGCATTTGCCAGCGTTCAAAGTCGAGGTCGTGGACACGACCGGCTGCGGCGATGTGTTTCACGGCGCTTACGCGGCGGCGCTTGCCCGTGGGGTGGAATTGGAAGAACGGTTGCGGTTCGCAGCGGCGGCGGCGGCGCTGAAAGCCACCCGGCCCGGTGGCCAGGCTGGTATTCCAAACCGATCACAGGTGGAGGGGTTTTTGCGCGCCGAGTTGCGAAAAAGCAAAAGCGCATCAATACGCAAAGCGGACTGAAGCGCAAAAAGACGCGGAAGGATTCGCAAACGAGCTAACTCGTGAGCGCGCCGGTCGCGGAGGCGCGCTGCTCGAACACAAGTTTGCCATCGGCACCTGTCACATGGATTGGCTCGTTGTCGTGCAGATTGCCTTTGAGAATTTCTTCGGCGAGCGGATCTTCGAGGTAGCGTTCGACCGCACGCCGCATGGGCCGCGCGCCGTACGTGGGGTCGTAACCTTTTTCCACCAGGAAGTCCTTGGCTTTTTCGTCGAGCTTGAGTTCCAAATTTTTGCCTTTGAGGCGGCCAATGACCTTTTGAATTTCCAAGTCGAGAATCTGGATGAGATCCGGCTTCGTAAGCGAGCGGAACACAATCACGTCGTCGAGGCGGTTGAGAAATTCCGGGCGGAACGCTTTTTTTGATTCTTCGAGAATTTTTTCGCGCATCTTTTCGTAGCTCGACTCATTGGTGATCGGCGAAAAGCCCAACGTGGATTGCTTCTTGATCGTCTCGGCGCCGACGTTGGACGTGAGCAGGATGATCGTGTTACGGAAGTCCACGACGCGGCCGGTATTGTCGGTCAGTTTTCCTTCTTCGAGAATCTGCAACAGCATGTTCATCACGTCGGGATGCGCCTTCTCGATTTCGTCGAAGAGCACAACCGAGTAGGGCTTGCGCCGCACTTGTTCCGTGAGTTGACCGCCCTCTTCATAACCCACGTAACCGGGCGGCGAGCCGACGAGGCGCGACACGGTGAATTTTTCCATGTACTCGCTCATGTCGAGCTGGATGAGCGACTTTGCGTCGCCGAACATCGATTCGGCCAGCGCCTTGGCGAGCAAAGTTTTTCCGACCCCGGTCGGCCCGAGCAACGCAAACGTGCCGATGGGTCGTTTGGGATCCTTCAAATCGGCGCGCGAGCGGCGCAAGGCCCGGCTGAGAGCGGAGACGGGTTCGCGCTGGCCGATGACGACCTGCGCCAACTCCTCTTCCATCGCCAGCAGGCGCTGTGCTTCTCCCTGCTCGATGCGGCGCAGTGGAATGCCGGTCCATTTGGAAACGACATGAACGATGTCTTCCTCGTCCACCTTGACGCGCTTTTCCTCGCGATTGGTTTTCCAAGAAGCGAGCAGCGTTTCGAGTTTCTCCTTCGCCTGCTTTTCCTTGTCGCGCATGGCGGCGGCGCCTTCAAAATCCTGTTCTTTAATCGCGCGCTCTTTGCGGGTCTTGATCTCCTCGATTTCGGCTTCGAGTTCCTTCACGTCCGGCGGCCGCGTCATCGCGCCGATGCGCGCGCGGGAACCCGCCTCGTCCATCACGTCGATGGCTTTATCCGGCAGGAAGCGTCCCGTGATGTAGCGTTCGGACAACTTGACCGCCGCTTCAAGCGCCTGGTCCGTCATCTCAGCTTTGTGATGCTCTTCGTATTTCGGACGAAGACCTTTCAAAATTAAAATCGCCTCGTCGATCGTCGGTGCTTCGACTTTGACGCTTTGGAAACGGCGTTCGAGCGCGGCGTCCTTCTCGATGTATTTGCGATACTCATTGAGCGTCGTGGCGCCGACGCATTGCAACTCGCCCCGGCTCAACGCGGGCTTGATGATATTGGAGGCATCCATTGTGCCCTCGGCCGAACCCGCGCCGACGATGGTGTGCAATTCGTCGATGAACAGGATGATGTTTTTCGAGCGGCGGATTTCATCCATCACGGCTTTGATGCGTTCCTCAAACTGGCCGCGGTACTTGGTGCCGGCGACCATCAGCGCCAAATCGAGAGTGATGACTTTCTTGTCGCGGAGAATTTCGGGCACATTGCCTTTGGCGATCTCCTGTGCCAATCCTTCAACGATGGCAGTCTTGCCCACGCCGGCTTCGCCGAGGAGAACGGGATTGTTTTTCGTGCGCCGGCAAAGAATCTGGATGACGCGCTCGATTTCGTTGCGGCGGCCGATGACGGGATCCATTTCGCCTTTGCGCGCAATCTCGGTGAGGTCGCGGCCAAAGGCTTTGAGCGCCGGCGTCTTGATCTCGCCCTTTTTCTCGGGCGTTTTTTCGCCTCCTTCGGTCGGCGCGTGCTCTTCCTGAGCGGTGAAGTTCGGATCCAATTCCTTCAAAATTTCCTGGCGCGTTTGTTCAATGTCCACGTCGAGATTTTTCAAGACGCGCGCCGCGACACCATCGCCTTCCCGCAGCAGGCCGAGCAGGATATGTTCGGTGCCGACGTAAGTATGATTGAGCGCCTTGGCTTCCTTGGCCGCGAGCGACAGGACTTTTTTGACGCGGGGCGTGTACGGAATGTTTCCGATCATTTTTTGATCGGGTCCGGTGCCGACTTGTTTTTCGACTTCAAGGCGGACGGTGTCCAAGTCCAGGCCAAGTTTTTGGAGAACATTCACCGCCACGCCTTGGCCCAGCTTGATCAAACCCAACAGCAAATGCTCGGTGCCGACAAAATTATGATTGAAACGGTCCGCCTCTTTGCGCGCGAGGGCCAGCACCTGCTGCGCCCGCGGCGTGAAATTGTTCATGGCTTCATCGCTCATACGTGTAATAAATGCTCTCGCCCGGAGGCTTTGTCCAGCATGGAACAACCGCAGCAAGTCCATCTCCGCCACAACCAGATTTCCGCGCTCGTCTTCGATGCACTCATCTTATCGGAAAGCAATTTGGACACGTTAGAACATATTTGCGTTGCGCTCAAGTTCAGCGAATCGAACAGCAACGAGCGCGGTGCTTGCCACGCGACGCGCGATCAAACTTTACAGACGATTCTTTACAGGCGACTCGGCTGCGGAAAATTTGCCGTCCCGTTCAGTGGCCGGCGACACGAAAGAACGCCGCGGCCTGGCCGAGCGGCAAAGTGGCCTGGCGGTTGGTGATCACAGTCGCCACATTCTGCCAATTATTCGTGACACCCAGTTTTTGCTGCACGTCGTACGGCCCCTGACCGCCGCTCCACGCGAGTTGGATGGCTCCATTGGTCACGCGGATGTCCGAAATGTGGAGCACGCCGCCGCTGGGAGCCGGGGAAATCACGACCGGAACTGAGAATGGGCTGGTGACACCAACGTCATTATGAGTGCCAGGCTGTGCTTTGGAATAGGTTGCCGTCGCCGTCAAGTTGGTCGCTCCGCCGAGATCAATTCCCGTGAGGTCAAACGAAAATGCCCCCGGGGCCGGATCCAGATCGTTGGTTGAACCTTCGACAAACGAAGCAAGGTAGCGTCGTCCTTGCACGAAGCCGTTGGGCAAATTCACGATATTCGCCGCGAGGCCGTTTGTCAGGCCGACGGGATCGGCCGCATACAGATCAAGGATTGCCACAGGATGGTCCAGGTTGCCACGAGGCAGGATGCCGATTAAACGGGCCGCCGTGGTGTTGGTGGACAAGGCCGGTGCCAGACCGTTGGTCGTCGTCAACAAAACCTCGCCGTAGTAATCCTTCAAAAACTGCCGATCCTCAATTGACGGGCCGGCGGGAAACGGGGCGTTGTTGATCAGCGAATTGCCCCGGAAGGAAACCCGGCTCGAGGGCGCAATTTGATCGAAGAAATGCAAGTCTTCCGCGTGCGCCGCCAATTCGGCGGGCGGGAAAAGCCCGGACGGAAAATTGTTGGCGATCACATTTCCTTCCAGGTCGTCGCTCACGCCATCAAAGTCCGAGCCAATGCGGTAGCTGGCGTTTTCGCCGGCGGCGTTGATGGCGGGGACGCCGTTGGTGAATTGCGTTTTTCCATCGATGCCGACGCCGATGTAATTGCCGGCGATGATGACGTGCGCGCTGGGAGGAAAGCTGTAAAGTTCGACGGTGTGATCGTAGCCGTTCAGTCGCGAGGGCAGCGTGCCGCCGATGACGTTGCGCTCGAAGGCGTCGTTGACGCCATCGCCATCGACACCGATGACGATATTTTTGCCGTGCTGGCCGATGTCGATCGCGCCCTCAAACTGAAATTCGCCGGTGTAGTTCGGGTCGAGGGCGACGTTGTAGTCGTGCAATCCGTCCGGCAGGACGCCAATGAAATTGCCCGCCACGCGGGCGCCATCGCCTTCGATGTCGATGGGAATCGCGAACTGCACGATGACGTTGAATTCGGCCGCGGGATTAGGCGAATTGGTTTGGACGCCGACGGTCAAGTTGTCGATGCCGGCCGGGTTTGCTCTTTGGTCATCGCGGTGATGGAAAGCCGTGATGCCGTATTTGGCCCCGGAAATCGTCGCACCGTCGGGTGCCACTCCAATCCAGCAACCGCTGACGTGGCCGCCGGCGGCAGTCCCTGGATAGTCGCGCGCAAACGACACGGCGTAGAGCGAAGCGTCCCCCGGCGCGGGCACTTTGCCGAGAATGGAAATGCCGTGCAGATGGAAATTCGTTCCGCGAAACACGCCGATGACCGCGGATTCACCCGCAGTATAGCCTGCGCCGGGATTGGCTGGCGCGTAATCCATCG
>JACPZS010000056.1 GCA_016195385.1 Verrucomicrobiota bacterium | reverse complement strand
CGAGCGAATTGGCCGAAGGCCCGTGGGACGAGAATCTGCGCAGTCCCGCAGCTCAACGCGAAATGTTCATGCGCCTGCTGCGCGCGGAAAACCAGTTGGACAATTTGGTGCTGCGCTGGCCGGGTGTGATTTTTGGTCAGCGCGCCGATTTCGGTTTCGACTTTGTCAGTCCGCGCATCGTCGAGTTGACCGGCGTCGGGGCGGAGCAGTGGCGCCAGGAAGCAAATTTGTTTTGGCAGGTGATCCATGAGTCGGATCTCGCGGAGTTGCGCAAACAAATCAAACTCGCGACCGAATCACCGGGGGGCGCATCCTCGACTTTCCGCATCCGCAACCGCCAAACCGGGCGCGTCACCTATGTGCTCGAACATCGGCAAGCGATCAAGGCGCGCAATGGACTGGTGCTGGGCTACGAAGGCATGTGGCTGGATGTCACGCGGCAGACCATCGCCGAAAAGCGTCTTTCAAGCGCCGCGTGGAAGGAAACGCTGGCCATCCTGACGATGGGCTTGGCGCACGATTTCAGCAACGTGATGGCGGGCATCCACTCGTTGAGCGAGTCGTTTCTGGCGCAGATCAAGCCGGGAAATCCTTTTCAGGAAGGGCTGGGTTTGATCCGCCAAAATTCACTGCAAGCCAGCCAGCTCGTGCAGCGCATCATCAACCTGCACCACGGCAAAGTCGGCGAACGCAATTATCATGACTTGAACGAAATCGTCACTGATCTGGCGGAATTGACGCGCAAAATCATCCCGCGCCGCATTGATGTCAAAGTCGATCTGGCCGCGGGATCGCTGCCGCTTTACGTCGATGCCGTCGAATGCCGCCAGGTGATCATTAACCTCGCGCTCAACGCCGCCGACGCCATGCCGCAAAAGGGCGTGCTCGAATTCCGCACTTCCACGCATCAGGAATTCCCAGTCCTCCAACACGTCCAAGGCGCCTTGCCGCGCCTGCCCGCGGTCTGTTTGACTGTGCAGGACAACGGTTGCGGCATCGAAGCGCGTCATCTCGCCTCGATCTTTGAACCCTTTTTCACGACCAAAGCGATGGACAAAGGCTCGGGACTGGGGCTTTACAACGCGTGCTTGTTCGTCGAAAAGCATCATGGCGCGATCTCGGTCGAGTCTCGCGAGGGCACCGGAACGACGTTCAAGTTGTGGCTGCCGATCTCGGATTTCACCGAAGGCGACCGCGAGTTGGAAACCACGGCCAGGGAACGCCGCAGTTTCATCGTGGCCGGCGCGGCCGGCAAGCCGCTGGACAGCATGGTGGAGTTTCTCCGCCTCCGGAATTACCACGTCGCCGTGGCGCACTCGCGCGCGCAAGTGATAGAGTTGCTACGGCTCAATGAATATCCCTACGCGGCCTTGCTGGCGCAGGTGGACGGTGATGACGAACATTTTGGCGCGCTGGTCACCGAAGTGCGCCGTCTGCAAATGCCGCTCAAAACCATTTTGCAGATCGTCGGCCGCAATGAGGATGAACTCGACACGCACGTGCTGCGCCGCGCCGATTTGATTCTCTCTTCGGATTTGCCCCAGGATGCCATCGCGCAACAGTTGGCCGCACTGTTCGAGACTCCGGCCGACACCTGTCCATGAACCTGACTTCCGACCAGATCACTGACAACGCGGCCCACCGCATCTTGTTGGTGGATGACGAGGAAATCGTGCTTGTTGCCTTGCGCGAGACGCTCAAGCGCGAGGGCTACGAAGTTGTCACCGCGCTCAACGCCGTTCAGGCGCTCGAAATTCTCAAGTCCACGCAGTTCTCCGTCATCATCACCGACCAACAGATGCCGATGATGACCGGCCTGGAATTTCTCGCGCAGGTCAAACAAATGCAGCCGGACACGACGCGCATTTTGATCACGGCCGTGCTGAGCTTGACCACGGTCATCGACGCAATCAACAAGGGCGAAATCTACCGCTTCATCGTCAAGCCCTGGTTGCGCGAAGAATTGCTCGCCACGGTGAAGAACGCCGTGCAGCGCTACGAGCTCATCTGCCGCAATGCCGTCCTCCAGGCGACGACGCTGGCGATGAACGAGAAACTCGGTCGCTTGAATCAATCGCTCTCCGAGCAAATGGCGAAGGTCGCTTCGCAAAATCAGCAGCTCGAGGAATTGAACGTGGCGTTGGCGGAGAATCTGAAACGCTCGGTCGAACTGAGCGTGCAGACGATGCAGACGTTTTATCCGAGCCTCGGCAGCCGCGCGCGCCGCGTCTTCAGCGTCTGCAAAGCGATGGCCGACAATCTCAACCTGCCCCGCGATCAACGGCAGGTGCTTGAATTCAGTGCGTGGTTGCATGACATCGGGCTGGTTGGCGTGCCGCGCCAGTTGATCAAGCGCTGGCAGATCTCGCCCGAAACGCTCGATGACGCGGAGATCGCCCTCGTGCAGCAGCATCCGATTCTCGGCCAGGAACTCGTCGGCTTCATGCATCATCTGCGCTCCGTGGGCACCGTCATCCGTTCTCACCACGAGCGGTTCGACGGCAAAGGCTATCCCGACGGCCTCGCCGGGGATGAGATTCCCTGGCTGGGCCGTTTGCTTACCGTTGCGTCCGCCTACGCGGAGAGCCGGCATGACGACGCAGTGACAATCGAAGCGATCCGCATCAACAGCGGCAGCTTGTTCGATCCCGAGGCGGTGCGCGTCTTTGCGCGCAGCCTGCCGACCGCGCTGGTGCCGCGCAAAGAGCGCGAAGTCATGCTGACCGAATTGAAGCCGGGCATGGTTGTCGCCAAAGGAATTTACACCGCGAACGGCATCCTGTTGATCCCCGAAGGCCAGATCCTCAGCGAGCCTTACATCGACAAGCTGCATAATCACAATCGCGTCAACCCGATCAGCCAGATACTGATGGTATATGGTTGAACCGCCGCATGAAGTCCAAGGAGGCCGCTCTCACGATTGATTCGCAGGCACGCACCGTGCGCCGGGCGTGTGAACCAAACTGGCGCCGTCTGTTCGAGGAATCGGAAGACGCGCAAGTCATTTGCGATGCCCGCGGGGAGATTGCGGCGGCCAATCGCAAAGCCGCGCAGCTCTTGGGGTTTGATCCGGCGGCCACACTCGCGCCTTCCCTTGTCTTTGATTTTCTGACGGCTCCCACAGGCGGAAAACTTGCCGACTGGTTGCGCGCAGGGCTGAAGCATCCACAGGCCGCGAATGGTGTTTCGCTTGTGACGGAAGGTCAGGAACGGCACCTGATCGATTTGCGCGCAGCGCCGCTTGACGATGGGCTTTGCCTGCTCACGCTCCGCGATGCCAGCCGCCGCTGGCGCATGGAATCCCACGTGCAGCGCCTGCTCACGGCCGTGGATGCCACGCCCGATCTGGTGTTTCTCGCCGACGCGGAATTTCGGCTCACGTTCGTCAATGCTTCTTTCCAAATCGTGACCGGCTACTCGATTGAAGACGCGCTGGGCCGTCCATCCGATTTTCTGCGCGCGCCGAACCAGGCTGACAAAATTCAGGAGTACCTCCAATGCGTGGGACAAGGGCGCGACTGGCAGGGCGAGTTAATCAATCTGCGCAGCAGTGGCACCACGTATCCGGTGGAATCGAGCATCTCGCCGATTTTTGACAAGGACGGCGGCTTGCTCGGCTACGCCGCGTTTGAACGCGACATCACGCAAAAGAAAAAATTGCAGGACGAATTGCGCCTCGAACGCAACGTCGTCGTCAGCATCCTCCATTCGCTCGACTCGGCCGTGTACACCCTCGACCGCGAGTTTCGTTTGCGCCACGTCAACGCCGCGTGGAAGAAAATGCCCCCGCAACATGGCTGGCTTGCGCTGAATGAACCTCCGGAGCCGGGCCGGCCGCTGCTGGATTACGTCGACACGGACGAGCATCGCAGCGAACTGGCGCAGGTCTTCGCGCGCGTGCTCGAAGACGGACAGCCGCAGGAAATCCGCACCGCCCCGAGCAAGGACCGGCATTGGCTCATCACGATCGCCCCGTGGCAGAGCGATGGTGAAGTGCGCGGCTTGATCTACGTCGTCACAGACCACACCAAGTTCCACGAGCTGCAAAGCCAGCTTTTCCAGGCGCAAAAGATGGAAACCATCGGCGCACTTGCCGCTGGCGTGGCTCACGACTTCAACAATTTGCTCCAGGCGATTCGCGGGAACGTCAGCCTCCTTTTGCTCGACGAAAAAATCAGCGAGAACACCCGCGTGCGGCTCGACCGCATCGACCAGGCCGCGACGCGTTCAGCCGCGATCACGCAGCAACTGTTGTCCTTCAGTCGCGCTTCGGACGAAAAGGAGACGGTGCTCGATTTCAATCAAGTGCTGCACGAGGCCGCCGAACTTGCCAAACGCTCCTTGATGAGCAAGGTGGAGTTGAAAATTGTGGCCGCAGCGTCGCCCGTCAATGTGCGGATGGACGCTACGCGTGCCCACCAACTCCTGCTCAACCTGTGTGTCAACGCCCAGGACGCGATGCCCGACGGCGGCCAACTTGTGTTGAGCAATACGCGCATCGCCCTCACTGCCGAGCAAGCCACCAAAGCTCATACTGTTGTCGGCGCGACGTTTGTGCGCTGCTCCGTGTCCGACACGGGCACGGGCATTCCGCCGGAAATCCTTGCGCGCATTTTCGATCCATTTTTCACGACCAAAGCCAAAGGCAAAGGCACGGGCCTGGGCTTGTCGATCGTTCACAGCGTGGTCGCCCAGGCGGGCGGCTTCCTCGAAGTCGAAAGTACACCGGGTCGCGGCACGACCTTCCACATCCATCTGCCCTGCGTCGAAGACAGCCTCACCGCGCAAAAGCCCGCCGGGAGCAGCCCCATGCACCAGGGCACGGGACGCGTGCTCGTCGTGGACGATCTCGACCTTGTCCAGGAATTTACGCGCACGTTTCTCAAAGCCGCTGGTTACGATGTCCTCGTGGCCAGCAATGCCGAGGAAGCCGTGGCCGTGCTCGCGGCGGAATCCCAGCCCGTCGATGTTCATGAACCAAAAGGCGATCCAACCGTCTGCATTCCTGAGCACGATGTCTGTCTGCGTGTCGTGATCGAAATCACCTGTGCCGACAATTTCCCAATTTTGCTCAAGCGACAACGGAACTTCCCCGGCGATGATTCTCGGGCCATTCATGAACCAGAACGCGAGTGAGCGATCCTTGTTCTGCAAGACGATGTCGCTTTTTTTGTCGTGGTTGAAATCTCCGGTGGCGATGATGTTCCAGCCGGTGGGAAGGCTGAACGGCGCGACGCCTTCACGAATGCGCGTGCCCTCCATGAACCAGAAAGCGACACGGCCATCCGCGTGGTGAAGCAAAATATCGGCATGTCCATCGCCATCAAAATCACCGACGCCGTTGACGTCCCATCCGGCGGGCAGTCTTTCTCCCAGCAAACCTTCGCGGACGGAATCGCCGTTCATGAGCCAGAACGCCAGTTGGCGATCCGCATGTTCCAAAAGAAAATCAGGCTGGCCGTCGTGATCAAAATCACCGCTGGCAACGATCCGCCAGTCATTCTCCAGTTTGCCCCAGACGATCCCTTGCGTGATCGCCGTGCCGTCCATGTGCCAGCGTGCCAGCGTGCGATCAGCGTGCTGCAGAATAAGGCTTGAGTAATCCGCCTTTGGCTGAGACGGAAGAGGAGGAGGCAGGCTTGGTTCTTGCGCCGGAGCCAGCAGTGCGAATCCGCGCAAGCCTTCAAGATCCGACGGCGGGATAAGGCCGCCGCCGACTTTCACGAGAATGTCGTTGGACTCGCCGCGGAGTTGAGCGGTTTCAAAATCATTTCCGCTCCAAGCGCGCATTCGCACGATGGCGCTGCTGCTTGTCGGCGTGCCGGGAGTGGTTACGACGCCGGCTTCACATAGAAATCAGCCCCACCGTTCGCGGGCCGAAACTCCGTGGCTGGTTCCAAGGCTTCAAGGCTGCCGTCGGATTGAACAAGGAACAATTGCGCCTTCGCACTGGCAGCAGCCGAGGTGTTGGCTGAAAAATTGGCGGGAGCATCGACGGTGCCGCCTAGATGCGTGCTGAAATAAATCGTTCCGTCTGGTGCGGGACAAGTCGGCGTGCGTGCGCTAGAGGTTTTGCTCAGCGCGGAAACATTTTCCGACCAGTCCACTGCAGAGATTGCGTAAGTGTAATCGCGGCCGGGAAAAATCGCGTAGTCAGAATAATTTGTGGCCGGCGCGCGAACTTCAGTCACGAGATGGCCGTTTTTGAAAACACGGTAGCCGCGGACATCCGCGCCTCCGACATCGGTCACGGGCTGCCATTGCAAATCGATCTGGCCACAGTTTGCAGGCGACGCTACCAAACCGCTCGGCAGTCCTGGCGGTGTAACATCAGGACAGGCCGGAACATAAGCTCCGCCAGTGCCGCTTCGCTCAAGTTCAACGCCCGCAGTAGTGACAGGTCGAATAGAGTAGCTGTAAGTACGATGGTCGACGACATTGGTGTCGATAAATGCCATAGTTCCAGCAGGAATTTGCTGAACAAAAGCCTCGTCGCGATAGATATTCCAAGCTGAGATGAATCCACCGATGGAGGTCACTGGGAAAACCCAACTCAAAGACACCGCCTTGCAATTAAGCGCCCGGGCTCGGAACTGCTTCAAGCGACAATCTGCCGCCGTAACGTAAATCCCGCCCGCGTCGGATCGTGCGCCACTCATGCCGATTGTGTAAACGTCATAGTTGTGGCCCACAAGCCCCGCAGTTTCGTCCAAATAGTCCGTCCGATTCGTCATCAAGGTGGTGAGCAGGCTGCCGTCCCGGTAGATTTCAAACCCAGCGATGGGAATTTTCGACGGATTAACCACATCCCACTTGAGCAGTAATGTCCCGCAGCCGCTTACGTAATAGGGAAAACTAGGAGCAGGAATCGTCGAATTAGGTGTCGGCGGAGGCTGTGGAGGAGGTTGTGGTGGTGGCGGCCCGGCGGGACAAGACGGGGTCGTGACGATTCGCGGTGGGCCGAGTGCGGATTCATTGCCCGTCCCATCGATGGCCGTCGCCGCGCAGATGTAGCGAGTGTTCTGAGCCAATCCTGAAATTGAATATGTGTAAACCGTAGCGGCCCCCGAAGCGAGCGGCACGCCGTTCAGATAAATTTTGTACCCGCTCAAACCGGAACCGCCAGTGTCGCTTGTTGAACTGACGGTGACAGTCATTCCATCGCAGCGAGGGCTGATCCCAAGAATGCTTGGCGGATTGGGCGGCGTGCGATCCGTGCAGTCCGGCCCGTGGACCACCACGGGAGTTCCGCGAGCCACTTCAACTCCGGTTCCGTCGTACGCGACGACTTGGTAAGAATACTCCTGGCCCGGAACCAGATTCGTTTCGTTTGGCAGCGCATCGCCTGGGTGGAAAACTCGGTAAACCTGTCCATCGCGGAAAAGGCGGTAAGTGGTCCGTTCGGGATGCTCCGCGGTGGACATCGACCAAGTGATGCTCACCGTCCGGCAATCCACGACGCTCACTTGAGTTTCCAGTGTCGTGTCCGCCGGCGGCGCGTCGATTTCGATGCGGGCCACATCGCTGCTCACCCGGCCAAAGAGGTTGCGGACATCGAGTCGATATTCGCCGGCCGTGGCTGCGCTGGCCTGGACGGTCAGCCACACCGAAGTGCCGAATGGAATGGGAATGTTGTTGAAATGCCATTGATAGCTCAACGGCGCAGTGCCGATTACGGCTGGCATCAACATCACCGTGCGCCCGGCCGAAGTATGCTGCCCTTGCGGTTGCGTGGTGAAGCTTGGCGGCGACGCCAGCCGAATTTGCACGGTGCCACTGCGCGCTTTGCCTACGGCGTTGCTGAATTCAACGGCGTAGTAACCGGCATCCTGCGTCTGAACTTCCTCGATGAACAACGCGGAATTGGTTGCCCCGGCGATCGGTTGCCCGTTGTGAAACCATTGAATCGCCATCGGCGAACCACCCGAGGCAATGGCGACGAACGTCGCGGAGTCACCTAGCAAAACGTCTTGATCCGTCAGCGAGTACCAAATGGTCGGCGGATCGAAGCGGCGCAAAAACGCTGAACTGAGCGAGCGCGTCGTGCCTACAGCGTTGCTCACTTCGACCGAGTAAAGCCCTATGTCGCTATCTGTAAAGGAGGGGATCGTAAATGGAGCTGAAGTCGCCCCGGCTATCGGATGTCCGTAGCGTAACCATTGGTATGTTACCGGGAGATCGCTGTAAACCGTGATGTTCAATGTCACCGCACCGCCGATAAAAACGTCCTGAATCATTGGCTCAACAAAACCCAAGGTTGGCGCGAGCAAAATCAGCAATCGCGCCGAACCCACCTCTCGCGCACCGGTGCTGTCAGTGATGGTTACGAGGAAAACGCCACTGTCCGATGCGCTGACGGAAGTAAGGTTCAGCGTGGAATTCGTTCCTTCCAAAATAGCGACGCCGGTATGCGACCATTGGTAAGTCAGCGGCCCGGTTCCGGTTGCTGAAACCGAAAACGTCGCTGGATCGCCGATGCGAGCGCTTTGATCCACCGGTGGGGAAGTGATGGTGACGGCGGCCCAGCCCGCAGACGTCGTCAGCCAGCAGGTCAATATCGCGCCCACGAACGCGCGGGCCAATTGCGCGAGCCGCGGTTTTGTCGCGGTCGAATCAAATAATTTCGCCCTCCGCGCGGGTTGGCCGCGATGAATGTGCCTGACTGCGTCAGCGTTCATATAATTGGAATGGCTCGGGAAGATCGAGCGCGTAGGTATTTGGGTATCAAAAGCCTGCCAACGCGTAAAGCAGATTTGGCAAGGCATAATGAGGTTGCAGACAACTCGCTACGAGAAATCCGGCCACGTTGATTGCGACCAACAGCGCTCTTAAATTAACTGCTCGGGGCTTCTGGTGAATTGGTCGATTCAAAAACCAAATACAGCGTCGGCAGCACGATCAACGTGAGCAGCGTCGCGGAAATCAGGCCGCCGATGATGACGACAGCGAGCGGCTTTTGCGTTTCGCTCCCAATCCCGTGCGAGAGCGCCATCGGCAACAGGCCGAGCATCGCGAGAAGCGCGGTCATCAACACGGTGCGGAGACGCGTGGACGCGCCCTGCCGCACGGCGTCGAACGGCTTCAAGCCTTCGTCACGGAGCTGGTTGAAATAGCTCACCATCACGACGCCGTTGAGCACGGCCTGGCCAAACAGCGCGATGAAGCCAATCGCCGCCGAGACGCTCAAAGGAATGCCCGTCGCCAGCAGTGCGAAGATGCCTCCGATGAGGGCAAAGGGCACGTTCAGCAAAATCAGCAATGCGCTTTTCACCGATTTGAAGGCGTCGAAGAGCAAGATGAAAATCAGGAACACGCTGATCGGCACGATGAGCGCGAGGCGTTTCATCGCGCGTTGCTGGTTCTCGAATTCGCCGCTCCACGTCACGAGATAGCCGGACGGCATCGCGATATTTTTCACGCGATCCTGCATGTCGGCGACGACGCTGCCCATGTCGCGGCCCTTGATGAAGACGCCGATGGCGGTGACGCGCGTGCCATTCTCGCGGCTGATGTTCATGCTGCCGCCGCTGACTTTGAACGCGGCCACGTCAGAGAGCGGGATGTGCTGGCCTTCGGGCATATCGACAAGAATTTTCTTCATGCGTTCGAGACCGCGTTCGGATTCGGGCAGACGCACGAGCACGCTGAAATGTTTTTCGCCCTCCCAAAGTTCCGTCGCTGCCTTGCCGCCGAGGCCGATTTCGATTTCGTCCTCCACGTCCTGCACGTTCAGGCCGTAGCGCGCGGCGCGGTCACGGTCGATCTCGATGATCGACTGCGGCACTTCGCCGGCGCGGTCGATGAACGCGCGCGACACGCCCGGCACGTCGTGGATTTTTTTCAGCACCTGCTCGACTTGCGAACGCAACACGGCGGCATCCGGGCCGAAAACTTTGATGACCACCTGTCCGTCGATCTGCGAAATGCTCTCGAGCACGTTGTCGCGGATGGGCTGGGAAAAACTCGTTTCGATGCCCGGAATGGCGTCGAGGTTTTTGTCCATCTCATCGAGAATTCTTTCCTTCGTCATGCCACGGCGCCATTCGGTCGCGGGTTTCAGATCGACGAACACTTCACCCATGTTGATCGGCTTCGGGTCGGTGCCGTCTTCGGGCCGGCCACATTTTGAAATGGCCGTGTTCACTTCGGGCGTCTTGCGGATGATTCCGCGAATCTGCCCCATGCGCTTCACGGCTTCGGTTACGGAAATGCCCGGCGGCATCGTGACGTTGACCCAGATGCTGCCTTCGTTGAGTTCCGGCAGAAACTCCGTGCCGAGCCTGGGTACAACCGCGAAGCTAGCCGCCAGCGCGAGCACGGCGACAACGAGCACGAGCGAGCGATGGTTGAGCGCCCACGCGAGCGATGGTTCGTAAAGGCGTTTGCACGCGCGGACGAGGAAGTTGTCGTCGTGCGGCAGTTTTTTGCGGAGCAGAAAAAAACAGAGCAGCGGCACCAGCGACAGCGAGAACAGCAGCGAGCCGATGAGTGCAGAAGTGACTGTCCACGCCATCGGTGAAAAGATGCGGCCCTCGTGTCGTTGCAGCGTGAAGATCGGAATGTGCGCCGCGATGATGATGAGCATCGAGAAGAACGTGGGCCGGCCCACTTCGGCCGACGCTTCGAGAATCGTGTGGCGGAGGCGCTTCAACCGCGCGGGCTTGTCATGCGCACCGTCAGCGTGATGCTCGCTCAATCGCCGGAAAATGTTTTCCACCACGATGACCGCGCCATCGACGATGATGCCGAAGTCCATCGCGCCGAGCGAAAGCAGGTTCGCGGGAATGCCGCGCCACGTCAGCCCGATGAACGTGGCGAGCAGCGAAAGCGGAATCATCAACGCGACGATGAACGCAGCGCGCACATTGCCAAGAAAGAGCAGGAGGACGAACGTCACCAGCATCGCGCCCTCGGCGAGATTTTTGAACACGGTCTTGAGCGTCGTGCCAATGAGCCAGGTGCGGTCGTAGTACGGAACGATCTGCACGCCTTTCGGCAGGATTTGTTGGTTGAGCAGATCAACTCGCGCCTTCGCGCCTTGCAGCACTTCGCTCGGATTCTCGCCTTTGCGCATGAGCACGATGCCGGACACGATGTCGTCGTTGTCGTCCTGGCCGACGACGCCCTCACGCGGCACGGCACTGATGGTCACGTCGGCGATGTCCTTGATGCGCGTGGGCGTGCCGTTGTGCGAGGCGACGACGACGTTGCCAATGTCGTCCTTGGACTTGAGGAGACCGATGCCGCGAATGAGATACTGCTGCGCGCCCTGCTCGACCTTGCTGCCGCCGACGTTGGCGTTGCCGCGGCCGAGCGCGGTGTAAACCTGCTGGAGCGTGACACTGTAGTACTTCATCCGCGAGAGGTTCGGATTCACCTCGTAGGTCTTGATCATGCCGCCGAGCGTCACGATGTCCGCAACACCTGGCACCATTCGCAACTGCCGCTCGACGGTCCAATCCTCGATGGTCCTCAATTCGCGCGAGTCGAGATGATCCGCGCGCAGGCGGTAGCGAAAAATTTCGCCGATGGCCGTCGAGAGCGGGCCGAGTTGCGGCACGACGCCGGGCGGCAGGTCGGCGGTTTGCAGGCGCTCAAGCACCTGCTGCCGCGCGAAGTAATCAGTCACCTTCTCGTCGAACGTGAGCATGATGAACGAGAGGCCAAACTGCGTGTGCGAGAACAGGCGGACTTGATGCGGCAGGCCGTTCAGAGCGACTTCGAGCGGGATGGTGACCTGCTTCTCCACTTCCTCCGGCGCACGGCCGGGATAAAGCGCGATGACGTTGACCTGCGTGTCGGACACGTCAGGAAACGCCTCGATGGGCAGCGTCTTGAACGCGACGATGCCCCCGGCGATAAAGAGCAGCGTCATCAAGCCCATGAACATGGGCTGATGCAGGGCGAAGGAGACGAGGCGTTTAATCATGCGGTAATATCTGTCTCGCGTGGATCAATTCCGGCCGTGATCGGGAAATGCCTTGGAAGTTTAAACGCGAGACCCGGATGACGAAAGGGCTGATGCAGCCTCAGCGTCCGGCGATACAGCTTTTTGGGTAGAGCAGGGAATAAGCTGGTGGCTCGTCGGTACGATGAGGTGTAAGCACACTTTCGTCATCGGGATCTCGCGGAAATAGTTTCAGGTTCCTTCGGACACATAGAGTTGTTCGAGCAGCATGGCGCCGTCGGCGACGACGCGCTGGCCGGGTTGAAGCCCGTCGCGCACGAGAATTTTGCCATCGTGCTCGGGGCCAGTTTGAATTTCCCGCCGTTGGAATTGTCCGCGCGCTTGCTCAACGAACAGGTAATGCTTTTCGCCTTTTAGGAACACGGCCTTGGCGGGAACATCGAGACCGGGCTTGGCTTCGCCCGCGATTTCCACACTCACGAACATCTCGGCCTTCAATTGCCGCGCGGCATTATCGACGCTGCCGCGGACCTTGATAGTCCGGGTCGCGGGGTCAAGCGAGTCGGACACCACTTCGATCTTGCCGTGAAATTCCTGGTCCGGATAGGCGCGCGCGCGCAGCGTGAAGGGCAGGCCGTGGCGGAGATACGGGAGGTCGGCCTCGTTGGCGTCGAGCTGGATCCAGAGCCGCTCCGGATCCGTCAACACGAACAGCGGCGCGCAGAGTTGCGGCGCGTTGGCGAGCATCTGGTCCGCCCGCACTTCCTGACCGGGATTGATGTTTTTTTCGACGACGACGCCGGTGAGCGGGCTTTTCAATTGATACAGATCTTCGCTTGCGCTGTCGGTGCCGCCGTACATCACGAGCCGAGCTTGAGTTCGCTGCTTTTCGGATTGGGCGCGGGCGAAATCGGCTTCGGCGGACTGCAAATCTTTTTGTGGTGCCGCGCCGTGATCAAAAAGTTCCTTAACCCTGGCGAGCGTTCGTTCCGCCAGCGCGAAATCGCTCACGGCTTTGCGCGCGTCAGCTTGTGCCTGCCCGTAATCCGGCGAGGCAATCGCGACTAACGGCGCGCCCTTTTCCACGAGCTGTCCGGACTCGACGAGAATTTTGGCCACGCGTCCACCGAACGGCGTGAAGACACGCACGGTGACGTTGTCGTCCCAGACCAGGCGGCCGTTGAGAAGGAGTTTACTGGCATTGCACGTCTCGGCGGGCGTGACGGTGAGGGAAGCGAGTTGCGGACTATCGGACGGAATCGAGATTTTTTCTCCCTGGACTGTGGAGCCCAGCGGCGCGGCTGCTTTCTCTCCCGAGTGGCAGCCGGCGAACAGGGTCGAACCCAGGAGCAGCGGAAGACTGAAGCGAAGGTTCATTTTCATGGTCGATTGAGTGCGGTGTCAGAAAGGTTGAGCGCGGCTTTCAGCGCAGCGGCGGCGTTCGCGGTGTCGGCGATGGCTTGCGCGGTGGCCAGGCGCACATCGTTGTCGTTGCGTTCGGCGGAAAGCAGGTCGAGCAACGACGCGCCGCCTTTTGAATAGGCAAACGAAACGGTTTTGCGAATTTGTTCGGACTTCGGTTGGATCTCGCCGGTGTATTGCCGTTGACGGGCGGCAGCGTTCTCGTAAGTAATGCGCGCGGCGGCAATTTCGCCGGCGATCTGGCCCTGAATTTTTAGAGCCTGGAGCGCCGCTTGATCCTTTGCAGCTTTCGCTACGCCAATGGCGCCACGATTGCGGTTCCAGATTGGCAAAGGAAAAGCGAGCCCCAGGCCAATGGTGTTGGGTTGTTCGGGCGGCTCGTGTTCGTACTGCACGAGCACGGTCGGATCCGGAAGGCGCATCGCCTTCTGGAGGCGCAAGTCGGCATCCGCCCGTTCCAAATTGAATTCCGCCGCCCGCAGATCGGGACGAACAGCGCCGGGAGCCGTCTGACTAGCCATGGTGGGTAGTAAAGCCAGACTGTTTAAGTTGTCTCCCGGCGCCCAAGCGTCGTTCGGATTTTGTGTTCCGAGCAAAACTTCCAAATCAATGCGCGCTTTGCGGGCTGCGGCTTCCGCCGCTTGCGCGTCGAGTTCCAAACGATCCGCGGCGATCTCGATCTGACTTTTATCCGCGAGTGAGATGTCGCCCGCTTTCAACCGCGTCTCGGCGATGCCCGCCTCCTGGCGGAGCGATTTCGCCGACTGCTGAAGGATTTGCACGTTCGCCTCCGCGAGCAGGACCGCGATGTAATTCTGCGTGACAGCCAGATCGAGCAACCGACGAGCATCAGCCAGCCGCGCTTCGGCGCTCTTGAAGCCCGCGCTGGCCGAAGCTTGCCGTTTGGCACGCTTGCCGCCGATTTCGAGGAGTTGATTGACTGCGACGACGGTGTCGTAACTGCGATCCCAATAGCCGTTGCCTGCGGCGGTGTGACTCGGATGGTTGTCCGTTTGAATTTTTGAGGTCGAATACGACAAGGTCGGGTTCGGAAATTCGCGCGAGATAATTTTTTGAGCCGTGGCCATATCGACATCACTTTTCGCCGCCAGCAAATCCCAGTTGCGCTCGAAGGCGATTCGTTTCGCTTCCGCGAGTGTTAATGCCGTTCGCATCGTCGTCAGCTTGGACGGAACCGCCGTTTCCGCAGCCTGGAGGTTCAGGAGCTTCTGCTCGGACAAACAGAACGTCAGCGTCAGGATTAGGAAAACGCGATTCATCCCACCAAAAGCGGCTGTGGCGCGCGCGTGGTCTGTAGAAACATGGCGCCGATTGGTTTTCACGATCCGCCATAGGAGCGGTTCTCTTGCCTCAGTTGAGTGACCACCAGCCGGCGCCGGGCATCTTCAGCGCGTTCGAGTAGCTGTTCCATAATCGTCAATAACTTCGGGATGGCCACGGGCTTTTCCAGTACCACTGCGAGATTCAAATGCGAACCGAGCTTGGGAAACTCCGAGGCGGAGGTGAGGATCACCAGCGGCAGAGCTGGATTCAGCCGGGCAAGCCAGTTGATTTGGTTGGTGGCGACAGCCCCATCGGTTCCCAAGTCCACGATGGCCAGCGCGGTGGTTCGTGCCGCGAAAAGTTTGATGGCCGCCGGGCAATCAGCCACGCGCGCGACTTCGTATTCCTCGGTTTCCAACGCGCGTGCCAGTGATTCACGGGTGGAAGGGTCTTCACCGAAGATGGCGACGCGGCTGTGGATCGTGGCTTTTTCCGGAACCACCCGGCCGTCATTCCCGGTCATCAAAGCAGTTTCCATAATTTTGAAATTGGTTTGAAGCTTTGGCCCCTGCTGCGTCTTAATTGGATGCCGTAGTCAAACACTTGGCTCACGAATAGCTACCATCATGCCAATGAACTTGCCTCGCGTTAGCCTACGGAAATCGGAGCGAAACGCCCGTTTCCAAAGCCTTGCCTGCGGCGGAGTGGCTAGTCACTTTGCTCCTGTGGTAAGTTGGTTGCCACTGACATGAAGAGCGGCATGACATTTCGCCTGGGCGCCTTCGCGCTCGCCATCGTGATGGTGGTGGCGATGATCGCGTGGGCGGCCGTCAACGGCTGGCGACGGATCGGCCAGTTGAATCGCCAACTCAACAAGGTCCAAATCGAAAGCTTCCGCATCGCGGATCGTTTTCAGGCGACGATTCAACAACTCGACTACCACGTCTTGCGCTATGAGTTTCATCACGAGCCGGCCGATCTCGAACGGTTGCTCACGGAATTGAAAACACTCGACGGCTGGATCGACGAACAAACCAACAAATTGACCAGCCCGCTCGAACGCAAAATTCTCAACCGCATCAACGACGTTTACGACGAATATCAAAGCGTGGCCAGGCAGGTCGGCACCAGTCCTGGCGCGGAATCTTCGCAAGCCGAACTCAAGCGCGTCGAAGGCCAGTCCAAGCGACTCCTGGAACTTGGCCTGCAACTGGCCAACGCCCATGGCATGGCGCTCAACGCCTTTTTATCCTCGTCGCAAAATTCGCTGCTGACCCTTGGCCGGCTGGTTTTCGCGGCCCTCGTGCTGCTGATTCTGCTCGTCGGGTTGCTGGCCTTTGTGCTCTATCGCGACTTGATCGCGCCGTTGAAAATGCAGTTGGTCGAGAGCCACGCAATTATCGAGCGGCAGGAAAAACTGGCGTCGCTGGGCGTCCTCGCCGCCGGCGTGGCTCACGAAATCCGCAACCCGCTCACCGCGATCAAGGCGCGTCTCTTCACACAACAGAAATTGCTCGCGCCCGGCTCGCCCGCGAGCGAAGACGCGAAAGTCATCGACGGCGAAATCAACCGCCTGGAGCGCATCGTGAAAGACGTGCTGCACTTCGCGCGCCCGGCCGATCCCAAGCTCGCGCCGACGGCGGTGCAACCGCTGTTGTGCGAAGTGCGCGATTTGCTCGCGCCGCAACTCGAACGCGGCGGCATCGCATTGAAACTGGAGTCTTCGCCGGAGGAAACAATTTCCGCCGATCCGCAACAACTTAAGCAAGTGCTCATCAATCTCGTTCAAAACGCCGCCGAAAGCATCGAGCACCACGGGTCGGTCACACTAGCCGCGCGCCTGGGCACCGAGCGTCTCCACGGAAAATCCAGCCCGGTGATCCGGTTGGAAGTGACGGACACGGGCAAGGGAATTTCAGCGGAAGTGCAAAAGCGCCTGTTCGATCCGTTCTTCAGCACTAAACACGGCGGCACGGGGCTGGGCCTCGCAATCGCCGCCCGCATCGTCGAAAAACACGGCGGCCTGCTGGAGTTTCAAACGCGACCGCAACACGGCACCACCTTCGGCATCATCCTGCCGCGCGGCACGCCACCATGAGCCACGCCGCCAGAATTCTTTTGATCGAAGACGACGCCAGCGCCGCGTCTGCGCTCCAATGTGTGCTGCAGGCGGAAGGGCACACCGTTTCGGTCGTGGCGCGCGGTGACGCTGGATTGAGCGTCGCCCAAAGCGGCGACTTCGATTTGGTGATCACCGATCTGAAGCTGCCCGGTCTCGACGGACTCGAATTGGTGCGCCATTTGCACGCCGCGAAGCCGCGTCTGCCGATCATCTTGATGACCGCGCATGGCACGACCGAGACGGCCATCGAAGCCACGAAGCTGGGCGCGTTCGACTACCTGCTCAAACCGTTCGAGATGGAAGAAATGCTCGACCTCGCCGCGAAAGCCGTGGCCAGCAGCCGGCTCATGTCCGAGCCGGTCGAAGTGGGCGAAGCTCAATCGCACCGGCAGGCCATCGTGGGCAGCAGCCGCGTGATGCAGGAGGTTTACAAGGAACTCGGCCGCGTCGCCGCCAAACCGGTTCCGGTTTTGATTCGTGGCGAGACGGGCACGGGCAAGGAATTGGTCGCCCGCGCCATTTACCAGCACAGCGAACGGGCGCAGGCGCCGTTCGTCGCGGTGAACTGCGCGGCCATTCCGGAAACATTGCTCGAAAGCGAATTGTTCGGCCACGAGCGCGGTGCCTTTACCGGCGCCGAGACGCGTCGCATCGGACGTTTTGAACAGGCTCACGGCGGCACTCTGTTTCTCGACGAGATTGGCGACCTGAGTTTGGGCACGCAGGTCAAATTGCTTCGCGTCCTGCAGGAAAAACGCATCCAGCGCGTCGGCGGCAAGGAAGACATTTTGGTCGATGTGCGCGTGCTCGCCGCGACGCATCGCGATCTCAACGCCGCGATGCGCGACAAATCATTTCGCGAAGACTTGTATTATCGCTTGAGCGTCGTGGTCATCCAACTGCCACCACTGCGCCAGCGCGCGGAGGACATTCCGGCCTTGGCGAAATATTTTCTCCAACGTTACGCCGCCGACTTCCAAGTCGCCGTCCCGGCGGTTCAACCGGAGGCGATCCAATTTCTACAGGCGCAGTCCTGGCCGGGAAACGTGCGCGAACTGGAAAACGCGATGCGGCAGGCGCTACTGCTGGCGCGCGGCTATTCCGTCAGCCTCGACCACATGCAACAGGTCATATCGCGCAGCAATCGTCCGCCTGCCGCGACGAGCCAGTCGCTCGCGATGTGGATTGCCGATTTGCTCTACGAGGCGAAGGCCGGAGCCGTCGATGATGTTCACGCGCGCATTCTCGAAGAAGTGGAACGCGAACTTTTCACGCAGGCGATCCAACTTGCGCAGGGCAATCAAGCCAAGGCCGCGCGCTGGCTCGGCGTTTCCCGCATCACCATGCGCGAGAAGCTAAACCACTTTGGATTACGACAGAAGCTGGAGGAGACGCCCGGGCAGGTTTAGCCGAGCGGAACCGACGACAATTGCGTTTTTCCGCTTACTGCAAGCCGGCCCAGAAGACTGAAAACGCAGTTACAAGCAATGGCGAACCTTTGGTGGAGCGCCGCTCCGAATCAGGGAAGAAGGAATTCGCGCGGATGCAAATTGGAAAGCGCGCTTGTCGTGAAGCAGATCGAGAGCGTGAACTTTTGAAAAACAAATTTCGCGCATTGCCGCGAATGAAAAATTCTGCTTCAATTTTCCCGCCGGGCAAGCCGATTGAATAGGGTGACGGCAAACAACGTCGGCCTCTGCACCGTTTGACTTTGCAGTCGAGCTTCGCGACGGCAAAGTGGAAAGACTTGCGAGCTTGTTGAAATTTTTTACACCGCCAGATTATGATTTGTTTTGGGCGCGGCGCTTTTCAATTTGGAGAATGGCGTCATTGCACCGGTGCGTCGCAACGCTGGCCGGTGTGACGCTGACGTTCGCGCTGGCCGGTTGCTCCTCCGTCCACTATCGCAAGTCGGCGGACAAAGAGGTCTATCAAATCCTGAAGGAGAAGCAGACCAGTACCTTGGGCAAGACAAACGCAATCAACATCGACACGCCCTATTCGCCACGGGACCCGCAAAAAATTCAGAGCGATGAGATTCTGCAAGACCGGCTGGGCAGCGGACGGCGCAAGCTGACGTTGGACGACGCGCTCAAGATCGCGATCGAGAGCAGTCGCAATTACCAGTTCCGCAAGGAGAGCTTGTATTTGACAGCGCTGACGCTCACGCACGACCGCTACGACTACCGGCCGAAATTCTTCGGGAGCGTCTCGGCCACGCGCGCGCGTACCTCCGCCGGCGATCAGACCGGCGAGGTGCAAAGCACGGTCGGCGTAACCCAGGCGCTCAAGAGCGGCGCGAGTTTGGGACTGAGCATCGCCAACGATCTGTTGCGTTATTACACGGGCGATCCGCGGCGCTCGGCGGTCTCGACGATTTCGGCGAACCTTGCGCAGCCGTTGCTGCGTGGCGCGGGCGTGGAAATCGCGGCGGAGAATTTGAAACAGTCCGAGCGCAACGTGATTTACGAGATCCGCAGCTTCAGCCGGTTTCAGGACACCTTCGCGCTCGACATTATTTCAACGTACTACCGCCTGCTCCAGCAGAAGGACACCGTGCGCAACGAGTACAACAACTACACCAACCTCGTGGCGGCAGTGGCGCGCGTGAAGGATTTGTCGGTGGATCGGCTGGCGGCGTTTCAAGTGGATCAGGCAAACCAGGATGAATTGAGTGCGAAGAATCGTTACATCCTCGCGGTGCAGAATTTTCAAACGCAACTCGATCAATTCAAAACCACCTTGAGCCTGCCGCTGGGAGTCGAATTGGCGCTGGACGACGCGGCGCTGACCGATCTGACGAGCGCGGGATTGATGCCGGTGAATTCGACCGAGGCCGAAAGTTTTGAAACCGCGGTCAAGCACCGGCTTGATTTATTGAATGAAATCGATCGCTTCGAGGATGCGCGCCGGAAAATCAAAGTGGCCGCGAACCAACTCAAGCCGAGGTTGAATTTGGTCGCCAACGCGTCGCTGCCGTCGCGCGGCCCGACCGACTATGCGCACTTCAACTTGAACGATTATCAAGCGAGCGCCGGACTTGAACTGAACTTGCCTTTTGACCGTTTGAGCGAGCGGAACAATTACCGGGCGTCGCTGATCAACTTCGAACGCGAACTGCGCACGCTGGCGCTGACGCTCGACGGCGTGCGCAGTGATGTACGTCAAGGCTTGCGCTTGCTGGGTCAGGCAAGGCAGAGTTATCAAATTCAGAGGAATGCTTCTGAACTGGCGACCAAGCGCGTCGATAGCGCCAACACGTTGTTGCAAGCGGGCCGGGCGCAGGTGCGCGATTTGCTCGAAGCGCAGACCGCGCAGGTGCTGGCGCGCAACGCTGTCACGCAATCCTTGGTCGATTACCACGTCGCACGGTTGCGTTTATTGATTGACCTTGGCATTCTCGACACCGGTGCCGAGCGATTCTGGTTGAAGCCGCCGCCGGGGACGCCCAAAGCCGAAGTACCGTCCGCCGCCGAGCCGGCCGCGCCAATGCCGGAAGAAGTCATTCCGCCGGATGAATTGTTTGGGAAATGAAATTCAAATTCGATCTTAAAACCGCGAAAGCGGACCTCACAGTCTGGGCGAAACGCAAACCAAGACACGCGATTGCCGCCGGCATCGCGCTCGTGTTCGTGCTCGGTTTCATCGTTCGCCTGTTCACGAAGACCGATGCGACGCAATACATTTTCCATCCCGTCAAACGCGGCGATTTCGTCGTATCCATCATCGAAGGCGGCACGATCAAAGCCGTCAACGAAGTGAGTGTTCGCTCCGAAATGGAAGGCTTGGCGCGCATCATCAGCATCGTGCCCGAAGGCACGAACGTGAACAAAGGCGACCTGCTTATCGAACTGGACTCCGCGGATTTGCGCGAGCGCGTCAACGCGCAGGACGTGACGTATCAGAACACGCTTTTCAACTTCGTGCAGGCGAAGGAGAATTTGGAGATTCAGAAGAGTGTCATCGAAAGCAACGTCAAGGACTACGAGTTGCGCCTCGAGTTCGCCAAATCGGACCTGCGGAAATACATTGAGGGTGACTGGCCGCAGTTGAAAAAAGTCACCGAGGCCCGCATCACCATCACTCAGGAGGAATTGGAGCGCGCGAAGGATCGCAGCAACTGGACGCAGCAACTGTTGAAGAAGGGCTACGCGACCAAATCCGAAATGGAAGCCGATTCTCTGAGCGTCAAGCGGAAGGAAATCGAGCTGGCGCAGGCGCAGGAAGATTTGCGGCTGCTCGAAAAATTCACCTACCCGAAACAAGTGCGGTCGTACGAGGCGGCCGTGAACACGTGGGAAAAGGAATTGGAACGGCTCATCAAGCGGTCTGATTCGCAGGTCGCCCAACTGGAAGCCAGTTTGAAGTCGCAAAAGACTTCTCTGGATTTGCAGGAGAAACGTCTCAACGAACTGCGCGAGCAACTCAAGCTCGCCAAAATCTACGCACCCCAAAGCGGCTTGGTCATCTACGCGTCCAGCAGCACACCGGGCAGCGGCGTGTTGATCGAGGAGGGCGCGATGATTCGCCAGAAACAGGACATCATCAAACTGCCGGACACTTCGCAGATGATGGTCGAAATCCGCGTTCACGAATCGCACGTGCAAAAAGTGAAGCCCGGCCTTGATGCCTTTGTGACGATTGATTCCATTCCCGACCAGCGCTTTCGCGGCACGGTTCGCAAGGTGGCGGTGCTGCCCGATTCGAGCAGCCGCTATTTCAATCCAAACCTGAAAGTCTATTCCACGGAAGTGTTGATCGAGGACGCGATCCCCGATCTCAAACCCGGCATCTCCGCGCGCGCGGAAGTTGTCATCACCAATTTGTACAACGTGCTCACCGTGCCCATCCAAGCCGTGACGACGATGAAAGGACAGCAAGTTTGTCTCGTGGAAAAAGGCTCCTCGGCCAAGCCTGTGCCGGTCGAAGTGGGCATGTTCAACGACAAGCTCATCGAAATAAAATCCGGCGTGCGCGAAGGCGACATGGTCATGCTTTCTGCGCTCAACAGCAGCGACAGCATTGATATGTCCGGTTCCATCATGGGTGCCGACACGAACAAACTTCCGGGATCGAAACGCGGTTCCAACAGCAAGCTCTCCAAGACAAAAGCCGGCAAGACGAACACCGTTGCCGCCTCGATTTCAAAGCCCGTCACCAACACTGCTCCCAATCGTCCAGAATTGCCCAAGCCCAATCTGCCGGTGGCAAGTGGCGGCTCGAACTCGGTGACAAAAAGATAACATGGGCGCCGACGCCATCATCCGCATCGAAGGCATCGAAAAAACCTACGACCTGGGTGAAGTCATTGTCCGTGCGCTGCGAGGCGTGAACCTTTCCATCGAGAAGGGCGAATACGTCGCCATCATGGGGCCGTCCGGCTCTGGCAAGTCCACGATGTTGAACATTCTCGGCTGTCTCGATCCGCCGTCGGCCGGAAAATATTTTCTGGGCAGCGAAAACGTCGCGCAGATGAGCGACGATCAGCTTTCCGCCGTTCGCGGCCGGAAACTCGGTTTCGTTTTCCAAGCCTACAACCTGATCGATCAACTCACCGTGCTCGAAAACATCCATGTGCCGCTGTTTTATCAAGGCAGAGATTTGCTGGATTGCCGCGAGCACTGCGAAAAGCTGGCGCGGCTGGTCGGCCTCGGCGATCGCCTTGACCATCGGCCCAAGCAACTCTCCGGCGGCCAGCAACAGCGCGTGGCCATCGCGCGTTCGCTCGTGAACGATCCACTCGTCATTCTGGCCGATGAACCGACCGGCAATCTCGATTCCAAAACCGGCGTTGAGATTCTCGACCTGTTCGACGAACTCAACGCGAGCGGCAAAACGCTTGTGCTCGTCACGCACGGCGACGAGGTGGCCGAACGCGCGCACCGCGTCGTCCACATGAAAGACGGCGTGATCGAGCGCGAAGTGCGGCAGCGCAAAGTTCAACGGCAGACCGAGAGGCAGAAAATCGAAGCGACAGCAAAGCGTGAGTCGCGTCTGCCCGCTCGCGTGAAAAATTAGTCGCGATTAGTCGCATCTTGAATTTGCCGCAACGTAACTCGCGGATCGTGCCCGCTCATAAATAGGAATCGCTCCCCGGCGGGATCCGCCTTATCACCAAAAATCGGCACGCCGTACGCGGTAAACTGTGGATCGCGGGTGACCAGCGCGCATCCTTCAGCTTTCGCTTGCGCGATGAGCAGCCGGTCGAAAGGATCGCGGTGATGCTCCGGAAGCTGTATCAGAATCCGGTAATGTTGAAAGTCGGGAGCGAGCACTTGAAAGCCGTTGGCTGGAATCACGCCGGGAAAAAGTTCCTCGTAGGGCAATTGGAGCGTGAGCCTGCCCAGGCGCAATTTGATGGCAACTTCCCAAGCTGTGGCGTGGCTGATCCACTTGTCATTCGCTTGATCTTCAATCGCGCTTCGCGCCGCGGCGCTGAGTTGGCTGTTGCCTTCGAGGAACCACAACAGCGTGTGAGTATCGAGGAGGAGCCTCATCTCATGTAGTCTTTGAAATCTTCCAATGGCTCATCGAAATCGAGTGCCAGGTGAATCTTTCCCGCCAGACAACCAAAGTGAGGTCGAGTATGATTTCCGTTTTCAGTTTGAGTCCGTGCCGGCGAAACAATCCTTGCCACGGGCTGCGCGTGATCCGTCAGGATGATTTCCTCACCTTGCTTCACCTCTTCAACCAGCGCTGCCAATGGCGGCGGGGGAGCTTCGAGCGCGTATGTTTTCATGCGCCGAATATGGGCTTCTCACCCGGCCACGACAAGCCTGCAATGATTTCTCGTTTGCGGTGAATCAGGGTGACCAGACTTGGATATTACAAACGGTGTCGAGGGGAATAGTGACATTCACATCCGCAAACGGCGGAGTACCGCTGACCAAATTGATCGTGCCCTTGAATTGCGCGGAGGGCCCGTGTTCTGGAATCACGGCTACGGATCACGGACGCGGTGGAACGCGTCCCTACCAACGCCGGTAGGGACGATTTCCACAGCGTCCCATTTTCCACATCGTCCCACTTTTTGCATCGTCCCAAATCTTTTCTACCCATCGCATCCACGCGTTGGTACCTTCGGCTCGTCATGGCTGAAAACGCTCCGCTCTGGCCGCACGTTGGCCGCGAGGCCCCGGCGGGTGGCGCGCACATCCATTTGGGTGAACCCAACCTCTTCTTCGTCACCGTCAACACCCAGGACCGCGTGCCGTGGATGGCTCAACCCGCAGTGCAAGAAACCCTTGTTCGCATCTGGCGCGTGGAAGCCACCGCGTGGCTGGTCGGCTACTACCTGCTCATGCCCGATCATCTGCACTTCTTCTGCGCCCCGCGCGACCTGCACTTCGGCATCGATCAGTGGATCAAATTTTGGAAAAGTCAGTTCAGCCGGGCGCACTTGAACGAGTCGTGGGCCTTTCAACGCCGCTCGCTGCACCACCGCCTGCGCAACCAGCGCGAATACGAAGATAAATTGCAATACGTCCGCGAAAATCCGTTGCGCAAAGGCTTGGCGAAGGGCTTGGACGACTGGCCCTTTCAAGGCAGAGCGCATGATCTTTGCTGGTAGGGACGTTCGATTTTCTCGGTAGGGACGATTTTCACATCGTCCCAATTATTTGTTTTTCGCAGCCGATGGAGGGGAATGAACGATCAATTGATCACGGACGCGGTGGAACGCGTCCCTATCAAATTCTCGCTGGCCGTTCAGCGTGTCCACACGTTCACATGGCAGATCGTGTCCACTGGGATGACGACATTCACCGTTCCAACCGACGGACTGCCGCTGTTCAGCGTAATGAGGCCATTAAATTGTGAGGACGCGCCATTTTCCGGCACGATGGACACTGTGATTGGCACGTCGTTAGTGAAATTCGTGGCTTGCACTTTGATGACTTGATTCGTGGAAGAACCGGGAAGCAGGCTCACGACCACGGGCGCATTGGTTCCAACCGGGATGGTCGTGCCTGCAGCCTCAACGATATCCAGCCGTAGCTGATTCAGTGGAAAGACAAACATTTGCGAGCCGCGACTGAATGTGCCGGTCATGGTAATGTCGCGATACTTGAAGCGGTCAGTGGCATCCATGCGCGTTCTGCCGGTTCCGCCGCCACGGGGGTAGCCAGCGGTCTTCACATCCAAAGCGCCGCTGCCTTCCACTACCGGCGCGACGATACGAATAGCTCCGCCGCTTCCACCACCGGAATAAGGTGGACTCTGGTGCCCACTACCGCCGAGAGCTGTAACCGTGCCCCCACTGCCCCCGTCCCCAAACAACGACACTTTGGTGTTCGAGGCAATCAGTATTGCCCCGCCGCCCCCGCCGCCGCCGGTTCCGGAAGCGGAACCGCCTGATCCGCCAATCAGTGGACTGAGCTGGCTATTGCCATATCCAAATCCTCCACCAAATCCGTTTTTTCCTCCTCCTGGACCTTGCCCATCGCCATCGGGATGCCCTTGGTAAGCGCCTTGTCCTCCATCGAATCCGCCCGGACCACCTAGTCCGCCATTGCCTCCAGAGGCATTACCGGCGGAAACATCGATTCCGCCTGAGATGGCTACATCACCAGTGGCCAACAAATAAACCGGCGTGTTCAGCGGATTCTTGTTAAACCGCAACGTTGCCCTGTGCGCCACGGTGATGGTGGTGTAATGGAAGATGCCGTCCGGGGGCATGTCCAAAGTGGTGTCGTTCGTGACGACCAGCGCACCGAGGGAACCGTTGCTACCGGAGTTGAATTGGGGCGGCGCAGCAAACAGTGACACGCCGAGAGCCGCAAGCTGCGTCGCAACCAGTGTGATGAGAGTTGAAGTTTTCATAAATGGATTCCTTTCGCTAAATCATTTTCTGCACTGCACCTTGGAGTGCTGCGGCTTGACGCAGCTTTGGATTCCGATAACCCAAGCCACACTTGCCGCGCCTTTCGCGTCCGAGAATGAAAGCGGTGTCCAGCCACCACAGTCCAAAGTTTGGAGTGCGCAACGTGCCTTGGATGGAGTGCTGCGGCTCGACGCAGCTTTGGATTGCGACAACCCAAGGCACACTCGTCGCGCCTCTGCGCTCGGAAGGGAAAGCGGTGTCGAGCCACCGCAGTCCACAATTTGGCTCGCGAATGAGAAAGCGATGTCCAGCCATCGCTGTCCAAATGCGGCGGTGCAAAGTTCTGTCTCAAATCAGAAATCATCCAGCACCTCCAGCTTATCGAGTTTGAAACTGTAGATCGTCTTCACCATTGCTGCGCTGGCCGTGCGCTCGAACCAAGCCGCCGAGCACCACCGATATTGGTTCGACACGAGCACCAGTTTGTGTTTTACCGCATTCGCATGGACGTAATGCAGCCGCGCCAGATACGATTTCTCGAACGTCAGTCGTGATTCCCAAAAATTGAACCACACCTTCCGTCCCGCCGTGCCATCGCGTTTATTGATCGCGATGGCTGTCTGGGTGTGCAATCGACTCAGGAATGTCTTGAGCGTGGTCGCATCCGCTGGGGAGTGCGCTACGAAATGATAATGGTTCGAGAACACCGCCCATGCTTCCAATTCCCAGCCGTAAGTTTTCGCCAGCTCCAGCAACGTGCGCTCCAGCAAATCAAGCCATTCGTCACCCTTGAAAAAATGCTCCTTGAGATAAGTGCCCGCCGTGACCATGTACGTGCCGTTCACGGAGAGTCGATGCACCGGCGCGTGCGGCCAGTCCTTGGAGTGCGTCCGTTCGCCGACGCTTGAAGAAGCAACGGGCGCTTTGGAGTCCGTGATCATTTTGGAGTGCGGCGGCTGGACGCCGCTTTGGTTTTCGGGCGACTCTGGGTTGCTCATAGCGTCGCGTGTCCTCGAAACTGAAAGCGATGTCAAGCCATCGCAGTCCAAATTTCGGACTGCTGCGGCTCGACGCAGCTTTGGATTTCGGGAACGCCAAGTCGTGTTCGACGCGCTTTGCACACGCGAAAGGGAAAGCGGTGTCAAGCCACCGCACTCCAAAAGCTTCGCCGGTCGTTGCGTCATTGTAATCATCGCGTCATCTTTCCTCATCACGGCGAAATTTTCACACTCACGGGCGGCTTCGCCAGGTGCAATGGCGTGCCGCTGATGCCCAATGTTTCCGCACCGGGGAAATCAATCGTCAGCGGTGGTTGAGCCAGCACCGTTGGACTACCGGCGGTGCCGTAGGTTTCAGCACTCGGCAACTCAATTTGCAGCGGCGGTGCCGCCAGATAGGTTGAACGAGGCTTTGAACTTGCATCCCAAGGATCAGTTCCATCATTCACTTCGATGCTATCGATCCACCCATCACCATCCGTATCCGCCACCAACGGGTTGGTGCCGTGGCTCAACTCATCGCCGTTTGACAAATCATCGTTGTCATCATCTTCGTCCGGACCGCCGTTCAAGACGGCGAAAGTGGAGTTCCCTGGTGCTGCAATTAGATTTCCAATCAGGTCCCGCACGCCGGAGCCGACAACGAGGCGGTATAACCCCAACGGCAAACGATTTGGAAAAGTAATCACGCCGACATTCAACGTGTCTCGAAAACTGATGATTCCGCTGGGTAAAACCAAATCGTCCGCCGTGCCGAGCCGGTTGTCCGGTCCGGGAGTGAGCACGTAAAGATTCGTCGAGTTCAGAGTCGCCTGATCAATCGGCTCGCTGAAATACGCAAACAAAGCGTTCACGCTGTTAGTAACATTGATAACGGCATAATTGGTTGGAAAAGTCTGCATCAACTTCGGTGAGGTGACGTCGGGAGATAGAACAACCTCAATTGTCTCGCTCCATGTGAAGTTCCCGCCAGTGTCCGTGGCCTTGGCACGGACTGTGAAGTTTGTCACGGTCGCACTCAGCCTCGGGGTTACGAACCGATATTCAAACGGAAAGTTGCCGTCCGTTGCTACCTTCACACCATCGATGTAAAACTCGACATTCCGCACCTGCACATCGTCGGTGACAGTGGCAGTCGTCCGTGCGAAGTGGGCTTCTTCGGCGACGCCGTTCGTGGAACTGGTCATCGGGAAACTATTGGTCAGCGTAATCGTTGGCGGGATGCCTTTTGAATCGTAAGCCAGATAGTTTATGACTTGCATGCCGGAGTCGCTGTCGGCGACGTAGGCGAGGCCATTGTAGAGCGAGACGGCACGGGCGACACCAGGCGTGGGCAACGTCGTAATGAATTGCGTCGTGTTCGTCGGGTTGCTCAGGTCATAAAGATTGATGTGGTGTGTGTCGTCGGTGCCCCGGTTCACACCGACGGCGGCGATGCCCAGGCCGGAACCGTTGGCCACGATCTGCTTGAAAGAAATCGGGCCGCCACTCTGCGCCGAGCCAACGCGCTGGAGCGCCGCCGGGTTCCGCACGTCGAACACATCGTAACCGACCAAGCTGCTTGCGTAAGCGTGGCCGCCGCCGACAAACAAGCGATTCTTGCCGGTGATGAAGGGTGCCCCAAAACCCGACGTGTTGGCGAAACCTGCAAACTCCATCCCGCCGGCGATTAACTCGTAGGCGCGCAATTGATTGTCGATTAGCGCGAACAGGACATCCCCTTCTATGCCGAGGTCGTGAATGAATCCGCCAGCGCTCACCTGATCCAGCACCGTGCCGCTGGCTAAATCCACCGCCGCGATCTGGCCGGAGTCGGTGCCCACGTAGGCGATGCCGCCGGCGGCGGTCACGGCTTGCGCGGAACCGCTGAGAGCGACTTGGTGGATGATGCGGGCGTTGGGCGGGTCGGAGATGTCGATGATGGCGAGGCCGGCGGGGCCATCGGCCACGGCGACGAGGCTGCCGGAGCAGGCGACGCGCTGGGCGTTGCCGGGCGTGTCCACCTGAATGATGCGGACGGGGTTCATGCCGTTGAAGACATTGAAGACCGTCACGCCCGCCGCGCCCTCGGCCACGATGGCGAGGTCGTTGAGCGCGCAAACATCGACCGCCGTCCCCGGCGTGCTCGCCGTGGCGATGATACCCGTACGCGCGGGCAAACCATCGAGCGGATCGGTGCCTTGTATAATCTCTGCTCCGTCTTTGATGCCATCGCCGTCCGTGTCCGGATTGCTTGGATCGGTTCCGATGATATCTTCGGCGATATCTGGAAGACCGTCCGCGTCAGAATCAGCCACATCAGCGATATCTGTCGATGTGAGGGGAAACCACAGCTTGTTTCGAGCTTTTGATGGAGAACCAATGAAGCCTTTAACACCCATTGGAATATATCCATGCGCAGTGTAAATAATTGATCGTCCGCTATCCAAAATCTCGAAAGTGAAACCCGTGCCTCCTGTGCCTTGTACTGTTGGCAACGTCCAAATACCACTGCCGCCTGAGCCAATTCTTCCTCTCTCCGTAAAAAGGATAGTCCCTGCGGTTGAGAGTTTGTATGCCTTGTTCGCGAGCCCTTGGATATCCGTTAAAGGAATTGTCAAGGTCTTCTGAAGCGTAACAGTTTGGTTAGATGTTACTGTGAGAGTGTTTTGGACAGCTTCGGTTGCGAGAGTCTGAGTCTGAAATGCTTTACCTTTCCCGATTACATCATCCATGAGGGCAAGTAGTGTTGGATCGGGTGCAGTCGCGGATTGCGATTTCACGCTGGAAAGCGAGGTGGCATCAAGTCCAGCAATAAAAGCGTCGAGAGCACCACACAGCGCAGTGAACGGTGCGTTCCTAATTGCATTGTCGAGTTCGTCAGCTTTATCAAGCAGGCTCTTCCCCAAAGCGAGTACAGCTTGTATCTGCGGGCACATCGCATCGACAGTCGGACCGATGCACTCAGCGCGCTTACAAATGAGGTCGGTTACTGTTGAGACAAGCCCAAGGACGCACTGAGCTTTTTGTTTAAAAATACTCACCGGATTTTCTGCGGACAGCGCATCGTAAATTGTGACAATATTGTCTTTTTGCTTCTTAATGTTTTTCGCGGCGTTCTTGACGCCTACCACGGAAACTGTTCCTGACGCGTAATCATTCCGGAGTGTTTGGACAGAATCAATCAAACTGGGAATGTCGTGGAAGAGACTTAGCAATGCTTCCGCAACTTCGATTGCTTTGGAGAGTTCTCTTATACAGCTAGCGATCGCTTTTGCTAAGTCCAGCATATCCGCCAATCCAACATCTTCACACGGTGGCCCGTCCGGTTCCAAACGAAGTTCAATCCCCGGTGCTGTGCCATGCCATCCAGGTTGGCGCACGCCAACTCCTGGATCACTTTCGACAAAATTCCCATCCGCACTGACCGTCATCGGCCCTTGAATTTCCCACTCGCCCGTGTCGTGGTTGAAACTCCACAGCGCGCTTTTCTCGCCGGGCGGGAGTTTAATTCCAGTTTTTGGATCAGGCAGATTCGGAAAGCGCACCGACACGGGCGTGTCAAAGTTGAGCGGTCCATCGGTTTGAACAGTGATGACGAGCGGGAAGTTTAATCCCGGTGGCAGTGGGCTGGGCAGGCGATCCGGCGGTACGGGTGCGATGCCGATTTTGCCGCCGCGCGTGCCGTCGTCACTGAACAGCGCGTTGGCCGGCACGGTGAGGGTGACGCCCGTCAGCGCCGGGTTGCTGGCCGTGACCGACGGCGGGAAGGTGATGGTGGTCTCGGCAGTGGCGCTCACCGGCTGCAACGTGCCCGCCGTGATGAGCGGCAGGTAAATCTGCCCGGTGCCGCCGGCCAGGTTGTCCGCGCGGCCCGCCACAGCTTCCCACGCCTTGCCGACAACGGGGTAGTAGCTGCCATTCGGCCACGAGCTGCCTTTGGCCGTGCGCCCATCGATGTGAACGAAGAACCGGCCCGGCGGCGCGGGGTCGAGCTTGAAGTTGCCGTTGGCGTCCGTCACGGCGCGCAAGTCCTGCTCGCGGCCATCGACGGTGACGATGACGCCTTCGAGCGGGCGGTCGAGGGAGTCCGCCGCGTTGGGCGGGGCCGCCGCCGCCTTGGAGTGCGCGGGCTTGACCGCGCTTTGGATTGCGAGCGTGCTGGCGGGATCGGATGCGCCGGGCGTGCCGGAAGAGAAAGCGGCGTCCAGCCGCCGCAGTCCAAGGTTTGGAGCGGGCGCGCTTGGGTTGGCGAAGATATTGTTCGGGGTTACGGAATTTGCGGACATCAATTCAGAGGCGAACACGCGACCGATGACCGCAGTGCCAGCAAGCGCGGTGGTGCTGTAAGTATCAAAAGCAATCAATGCGCTGCCGCCGGGCTGGCCGTCGCCATCGGCGTCGAGCGGCCGGCCCAATTCATCGTTGAGTCCAGTGCCATCGAACACGGCGTAGATGCGCGTGCCGCCGGGGATGGGTTCGAGATAAAAGAGCGTAGCCGTGTGGCGATCGCTGGAAAGTTCGATGCGAGAGAGCAGGCGGCGTCCGCCAAAACCGGCGTAGAAATTATTCGTGAGAACGATGGCGTCCGCCGCGAGCGGCGCGCTGAAGCGCACGATGGTTTCGCGCGTGACGGAAACGCCGCTTTCGCCATTGAGCGGCGAGGTCTCGCGAATGGTGGTGAGCGGCAGCGTGGCGGCAATGAGGAAGAAAGTTTCGCGATTCGTCGCCGCGACGGTCTGCGCGAAAAACGCCGCGCCGACCGCGCCAGAGTTCGTGGCGACGGGTGTGTTGATGTTCGTGACCGAGTGGCCTTGCAGCAAGGTGTAGCTCGCGCCCGCTTCCGCGTCGTAGGTGATGGTGACGTGACCGGGCGAATCGAGTTTGACCTGTTTGATGGCGAGTTCGGGAGCGAGAGCGGAATCAAGCGTCGAGAGAAGAAGAAATCCAGGCAACAGAATTCCCGCAAGGCGACTGACGAGTCGTCGGCAGAGGGAGAACGAATTGTTCATGCTGCCCGGAATTGAGTTTGTCCGGCGCTTTGATACTCAAAGCGAGGCGGGATTGTCGATCAAATTTCCGGGCGGAGTTTGACACGGATTTCACGGATGAGCACGGATTCAATCGGTGGAAATTGTGTTGAATCCGATCACGGTTCGCGAGGGCGACGCTCGCCCACCATGATTTCAAGCGGTGGGGCGCGGCTCCTGACAAGCCCTGATCAAAACGGACGCCATTGTCAGTAGCAAATTTGGCCTGACAGCCGGGCCGGAGGGGGTTATCTGAAAGGCATGAGTGCCGAGACTGCTGAATTGCTCGCTTCGTTTGACGCGCTGCCCGCCGCCGAGAAACAGACGTT
>JACPZS010000035.1 GCA_016195385.1 Verrucomicrobiota bacterium | reverse complement strand
CATCCGTAAAATCCGGCTCGGCCATCGTCTGGCGCAACTGGTCATCGGTCGTCGCGCGCAGAACCGTCGGCGTGATCTTCGGCACGGGCGCGGCATCGAACTCCGTGGCCACCTCCAATCTCGTCGTGGCACTCGCCAGGCCGAACGTCTCCGGCGCGGGCGGATTTTCGTTGAGGATGATGTCCTGTTCCAGCCCACCGATCGAAAGTGTGTAACGCAAATCGGCCTTCACACCCTTGAACGCGTCGGTGAAAATCACTTCGCGCCCGCCGGGCAGCAATTGCCCTTGCGCATCCTGCACGGAAGCGAACATCACGCTCTGGCCGCTCGCGGCGTCGTAATAATTCAGCCCCACCACGTGCGAGACCATCACCTGCGGCCCGTCGGGCATTCCTGGTTCTTGGGGCAGGGTGAGCCTGACTGCGCCCTTTTGATTCGGATTGCCCAGCAACGTGACGGAGTGTTGCAGCCGCGTGGCCGTCGCCGCGCCTGGAATAAGGTCAAACGTCGGATCGCTGGCACCCAATCCTTTTGCGCCGGGTCAAAATAATTCAGCCCGGTGCCGAGGGCGACCACCGAACTCACATTTGTCGTTACGACGCCGCTGGAATCGGTGAGCAGAGTCATGGTCTGGATCGTTTGTTGGTGCGGCCGAGGCATGGGCAGAGTACGGCAAGGGAGAGAGCGAGGCGCATACGATTCATAGAATTGAAATAACCCTCGTCCGAGTGCGAGCCTTGAGGTGTTATTGGCAGGCAAGCTGGCGAACGGTGGTGGAAATGTCAATGGAATTCCGAACCCGAGACACCGATTTCACGGATGGGCACGGATAGGAATGAAGGAAGCGAGCGGATGGATACATCACGGAGCGCGGGCATCCTGCCCGTAGCAGGGGTGGCATGTTCCATCGCAGTCGGACAAACTTGGACGCCGCCGAGACTGCGCCAGCGCTGCGGCTGTGGACAGCCGCGACAGTTGCAAAGACACGGATTTCACGGATGGGTACGGATTGGGCGCAAATCAGTCTTTTGCAGAGCAGGATTCGGTTTCTGATTAGCACCCAGTTTTAGCTGGGTGATTGAGGTCGCCAGAACAACGGAGCCGCTTAAGTGGTTTGACGTGCAATCAGTAGTCGTAGCTGCTCTTTCCAAGCTGAATCCACTACGAATTGTATCCGGTGCATGAGTGCGTCAACATATTGTGTTTGGTAGCGAAAAATGACGGTTGGCAGAGGGCGATTTCCGGGCGGCGGCGGGGAAATTCCGGGTGAGTTTTGGAAAATTCCGACCGGCCACCGAGAAAATCCGCCCGGCGGACGGCAAATTTCCACCGGCCGTTGGGAAATTCCGGCCAGCCGCGGGAAAAATCCGACCGGAAATTGTCGGCGGCTGGCCAGCCACGGGCAAATGCCGCCGGCCGTCGTAAAATTCCGGGCAGCATTTGGCAGCGGCTGCCCGGCAATCACCATCCGCCGGCAAGATTTCCCGCCCGGCCGGGGTGCAAACTGTGCCTGACAGCCGGCTTGGTGGCGCAGTTAAAAGACGACGGGATGAGTTTGGAACGCTTCTTTGTGGCAGCAGTTATCGCGATAACAATTTGGCCCGTTGCGTCCAAAAATCACGCAATTGCCAAAACGCGGTTGCGTGTTCGTTCTGTTTTTGTCAGCATGGCAGCCTCAACCATCAAAAATCATAAGCACATGAGCACAGGCAAGAAGAAAGTTTCCGCCAGCGTAGTCTGGTTCGAGATTCCAGTGGATGACACCGCGCGCGCCAAAAGATTCTACGGCCAGTTGTTTGGGTGGAAATTCAACCCCCTGCCCCACGCGGCGGATTACCATCATATCGACACCGGCGGCGCGGACGCCTCGCCTGATGGCGGAATGATGAAACGCATGCACCCGGCTCACACGATCACGAACTATGTCAACGTGCCGTCAGTCACGCGCTTCATGGCCAAGGTCAGGAAACTCGGCGGCAGTGTATGCAAACCCAAGACCGCCGTGCCAGGCATGGGCTATTTTGCCATTTGCCAGGATACAGAGAACAACACTTTCGCGCTCTGGGAAATGAATCCCACGGCAAAATAGGCAACGCAAAGCCGAGAGCGTCCCGCGCGAAAGCGTGACAAAAATTTCTCCTGACATTCAGGGCGAAACGTGTAGAAGAAACTCCCATGCAATCCAATACTCAAGCCGAAGCTCCCGCCTCCAAGAAAATGCTTTGGGCCGGTTACATTCTGAGCATCCTGCCGGTGCTGGCGTTGCTGATGAGCGCCTCCATGAAATTCGTAAGACCACCTTCACTCTCGGAGGGGTTTGCTCACTTGGGGCTTCCGGTGAATCTCGCGCTCGGGCTGGGGATTCTTGAACTCGCCTGCACAATCGTGTATGTGATTCCGCGCACTTCCATGCTCGGCGCGATTTTGCTCACCGGTTACCTCGGCGGCGCAACCTGCACTCATCTGCGCGTTGGCGATTCGTATTTCCCTGCCATTCTGCTGGGCGTGATGGTGTGGGGCGGGCTGTTCCTGCGCGAGCCCCGGCTGCGGGCGCTCATTCCTTTGCGCCGCTGTCCCGGGCAATGAAAAATTGAGTGGAAAGAATTCCAAGATAATAACGAAGGCACTGACGCTGAATCAGACCATGCAAAAGATCACTCCGTTCCTATGGTTCGACGGCCAGGCCGAGGCGGCGGCGAAGTCTTACGCGTCCATTTTCAAGAACTCGAAGATCCTAAGCGTCTCGCCCATGTCCGCGACGTTTGAACTCGCAGGACAGAAATTCATCGCGCTGAACGGGGGGCCACAATTCAAGTTCACGCCCGCCATTTCGTTCTTCGTGGAGTGCAAAACCCAGCCGGAGATTAACAAGTTGTGGCAGAAACTTTCTGTCGGCGGGATAGTTCTAATGGCGCTGGATAAATATCCGTTCAGTAAAAAATTCGGATGGCTTCAGGATAAATTCGGTGTTTCATGGCAATTGACCCTTGCAGGCCGTGCGCAGAAAATCAGCCCGTTTTTGATGTTCGTCGGAAGGCAACACGGACGGGCCAGGGAGGCGATCAATTTCTATGTGTCGCTATTCAAGAATTCCAAAGTTAGCAAACTAGATCGTTACGGTTCAGGCGAAGACGAACGCGCAGGGACAGTCAAGCACGCTGTGTTTTCCCTGAACGGACAGAAATTCATGGCAATCGACAGCGGCAGGGAACATCCCTTTACTTTCACAGAGGCTGTTTCGTTTTTCGTGAGCTGCAAAACACAGAAGGAGATAGATTGCTTTTGGAAGAAACTCTCGGCCGGCGGGAGACAATCACGCTGCGGCTGGCTGAAGGACAAATTTGGCGTGTCGTGGCAGGTCGTTCCTCCGATTCTGGGCGAAATGTTGAGTGATGAGGATTCCGTGAAATCCAACCGAGTGATGGAGGCGATGCTCAAGATGGGCAAGCTCGACATCAAGAAATTGAAGCACGCATACGAGCAGCGATAATGGAGTTTACCTTTGAGCCGTCATGAATGCCAAACCCAAATCCATTGACGAGTACCTCTTGGCCGTGCCCACCGACAAACGCGCGGCACTGGAAAAAATTCGCAAGGCCATCCGGACCGCAGCGCCGAAAGCGGAAGAGTGCATCAGCTATGGAATGCCTGCTTTCCGACTTAATGGAAAACTTCTCGTGGCCTTTCGCGTGGCTGCCAATCACTGTGCCTTCCATCCGATGAGCGGTTCCACAGTCGATGCCCACAAGGACGCGCTCAAAAACTACGATACCAGCAAGGGCACGATTCGGTTTCAAGCGGACAAGCCACTTCCTGCCGCGTTGGTGCGGAAACTGGTGAAGGCTCGCATCGCTGAGAACCGTGGATGAAATTCGCGATCTCATGAAAACAAAAGCGCCGCGACCAACGACCGAACCTCGGAGCGGGAACTCTTCCGTCGGTTTCCAAACGCGCGTGACCGCCACGTTGTCCGTTAGAAATTGGGACCCAGCGATGGACTTCTACAAGACGGCGTTCGGCGCGCGCGAGTTGCACCGCGCGCCGGGTGGCGGCGTCGGTCAACTCTCCGTGTGTGGCGCGGAGTTTTGGGTCGCCGAAGAATCTCCGAAGCACCTCAACTTCAGTCCCGAATCGCTGGGTGGCTGCTCGATCCGGATGCTTCTGATCGTGGAAGATCCCGCAGCGGTGTGCGCCAATGCCATTCGCGCCGGCGCGACTGAAGTAATGCCGGTGGCCGACGCGCATGGATGGCGCATCGGACGGATCGTCGATCCTTTCGGGCATCACTGGGAAATTGGCAGACCGCTAATCTGACCATGCTGAGCCATTTTCATTCTTTGTGCGAGGCGATCATCGACGATGACCACTCCAGAGTAAAAGAATTGCTCAACCAGGATGCCACGTTGGCGAAAGCGGCAGCAAGGGATGGACGTTACGAATCGAGAATCGCCCACTGGATTTATGCAGGAGATACTGCGCTACATGTTGCGGCAGCCGGTTATCGGGTGGAAACCGCCAGAATGTTGTTGGCTGCCGGCGCGGATCCCAGTTCTGCCAAAAATCATCGGAGCAGTCAACCGCTTCATTACGCTGCTGACGGCTGCCTTGAAAGCGACTCTTGGGATGCTAAACGACAAGTGCAAATGATAGAGCTTCTGCTCAAATCGGGGAGTGATATACATGCGCAGGACAAGAACGGAGCTACACCTCTGCATCGGGCAGTCCGCACCAGATGTGCTGCCGCCGTTAGATGTCTTCTCAATGCGGGCAGCAATGAGACTCTCAAAAACAAACCCGGTTCAACGCCCTTTCACCTGGCGGTCCAAAACACGGGCCGAGGTGGAAGCGGGTCTGAAAAAGCGAGGACAGCGCAACGAGAAATCATCCAGACGTTTCTTGATCGAGGTGTTAATCCGGCGATCAAAGACCAGAACGGCAAGTCCGTCCTGGATTGGGCTAGGAGCGATTGGGTTCGACAAATTCTCGCAGGCAATGTGGTCTGAATGAAAACAGTCACCAGCAAACACAACACAGATGGCAAGTTGAAGAACGGCTTGTTCAAGGAGCATTACAAGGGCGGCTCGCTGGCCTGCGTCGGAAAATACCGCAGTGGAGAGAAAATCGGCGTGTGGAAACGCTACCATCCCAACGGCGCATTGTATGATGATGAAGGGAATTTCGCCAATGACGAGAAAATCGGCGAATGGCGAATTTATGACGCCAAAGGCAAACTCGTTAAAATCACCAAACACAAATCAAGATAGGAGAGAACCATGAGCAGAGTACGAGTATTGGTCGGCACAAAGAAAGGCGCGTTCATTTTAACCGCCGACGGCAAACGCCAAAGTTGGGAAATCAGCGGGCCGCACTTTGCCGGCTGGGAGATGTATCATCTCAAAGGCTCGCCCGCGGACCCGAACCGCATCTATGCCTCGCAGACCAGCGGCTGGTTCGGACAGATCATCCAGCGCTCGGACGACGGCGGGAAAACGTGGAATCCGCCGGGGACCAAGCCCGAGGACTTGATGGGCGCGGGGGGAATGCCCAATGGAAAGAGCAACATGTTTCTCTATGAGGGCGAAGTCGGCATGCACAAGTTTCACGACGGCTCGCAGCATCCGTGGGAATTCAAGCGCATCTGGCACATTGAGCCGTCACTGACCGATCCGGACACGGCTTACGCTGGCGCGGAGGACGCGGCGTTGTTCAAGACGACGGATGGAGGCAAGACGTGGAAGGAACTTCCCGGATTGCGCCAAGCCAAAGGCCATCTCTGGCAACCAGGCGAGGGCGGCATGGGTCTGCATACCATCGTGCTCGATCCAAGCAACGCGAACCGCATCTACATCGCCATCTCGGCGGCGGGCGCGTTCCGCACTGATGACGGCGGCAAAACCTGGAAGCCCATCACTCGCGGACTCAAATCGCAATACGAACTCCCCGACCCCGATGCGGAAGTCGGCCACTGCATCCATCGCATGGCCATGCACCCGTCGCGCCCGAATGTGCTGTTCATGCAGAAACACTGGGATGTTCTGCGCACCGACAACGCGGGCGATCTGTGGACGGATGTCGGCGGCAATCTGCCGACGGACTTTGGTTTCCCGATTGACGTTCACGCGCACGAGCCGGAGACAATTTACGTCGTGCCCATCACCAGTGATTCGTTGCACTACCCGCCAGACGGCAAGCTCCGCGTTTATCGAAGCAAAACAGGAGGCAACGAATGGGAAGCGCTCACAAAAGGACTACCGCAGAAGGATTGCTACGTCAACGTGCTGCGCGACGCGATGGCGGTGGATTCGCTCGACAAGTGCGGCATTTACTTCGGCACAACCGGCGGACAGGTCTATGGTTCCCCCGACAGCGGCAACTCGTGGACTCCCATCGTGCGCGACCTGCCGGCGGTGTATTCGGTCGAAGTACAGACGCTGCCGTGAACAAGAATAGACACGGATTTCACGGATTCTCGCGGATTGAATCAATGTTAATCCGTGTATTCCGTGTCGAATCTGTCTTGGATTCGTGTCCATTCGGGATTAGAAAATGATCCGCGTCGTGCTTCCTTATCATCTGCGAAACCTCGCGCGCGTGGATGGCGAAGTGCAGCTTGAAGTCGCGGGTCCGGCCACCGTGCGCGCCTTGCTCGACGCGCTCGAAGCACGCCATCCGGTGCTGCGCGGCACCATTCGCGATCACGACACGCTCAGGCGGCGGCCGTTCATCCGCTACTTCGCGTGCAAAGAAGACCTTTCACTGGATCCGCCAGAGACCGCGCTGCCCGAAGCCGTTGCGAACGGCACGGAGCCGTTTCTGGTTGTCGGCGCGATGGCGGGCGGTTGAATCCGCCAAACGGTGGCTGAACCATTATGACCGCAGCAGAGTTCAGAAAAATCGCTTTGGCTTTGCCGGGTGTGGTGGAGTCAGCACACATGAACCACCCGGACTTTCGCGCGGCCGGCAAGATATTCGCCACATTGGGGTATCCCGATGAACATTCGGGCATGATAAAACTCACGCTGGATCAGCAGCGTTCGTTCATCGAGCGGGTGCCTGGCGTGTTCAACCCGTGCAACGGCGCTTGGGGCCGGGGCGGGGCGACAAATGTCCACCTTGCCGCCGCCACGAAAGGCGTGGTGAAAGCCGCTCTGGCAGCGGCGTTCAAGAATACGGCCCTGCCACCCAAGCCCAAGGCGCGGACCGGGCGCAAAAATAAAACGTGACAACTCCAACCATCTAAAAAATCAACCTGCCATGCTTAAGAAAATCCTCATCATCGTCGCGGTTGTCATTGTCGTCTTCTTGATTGTCGTTGCCCGGCAGCCCGAGGACTTTCGCGTCATGCGCTTCACGACCATTGCGGCCCCGCAGGCGGCGATTTTTCCGCACGTGAACGAGTTGCGAAAGTGGGACGCCTGGTCGCCTTGGGCCAAACTGGATCCCACCGCAAAAAACACGTTTGATGGCCCGCCCGCGGGCCAAGGCGCGGTGATGGCGTGGGCTGGCAACAGTCAAGTCGGCGAAGGGCGAATGACAATTACCGAAAGCAAACCCAGTGAACTCGTCCGTTGCCGGCTGGAATTCTTCAAACCGATGGCGGGCGTCAGTGACACGGACTTCGCTTTCCGGCCCGAAGGAAATCAAACCGTGGTCGTCTGGACCATGAGCGGCAAAAACAATTTTATCGCCAAGGCGATGTGCCTGTTCATGAACATGGACAAAATGGTGGGCGGTCAATTTGAACAAGGTTTGGCGAGCATGAAAGCGATCGTTGAAGGCGGCGCCAAACCGTAGGTTGATATTTTCCAGCGGCGATGAGAACCGCGACCTGCTTCCCGCCGGCAAGTTCAAAATGTTAGTTCGAGTGAAGTTGGGTTCGGTTCATGGCTGCGCCAAGAGGGAATTTCCGCGCAACTTTTTTCGCGGCCGGGGTATTGATTGCGTGACTGCTTCGGCAAAATGCGATCGCGGTCAAACGGCGGCGTGGGTTGAAATTGACGGCGAAACGCGTTTTCGCTACCTTGCGCCTGCGGTAAATTAAACAACAATTCGTAAACCGGCTTTTTTGATGTGGCACCGTCGTTGGCTGTGTTTATCACGCACAACAGATGAAAGGTTAAAGTATGCAAATTCATACCAATCGGTTGGCCGGCTTCACGCTGGTCGAAATCATGATCGTCGTGGCCATCATCGGCCTGCTGGCGGCCATGGCGATCCCCAACATGGGGAGTGCACGCGAAAAAGCACAGCTCCAAACCATTGTGGCCAACCTGCGGGTCATCGAAAACGCCAAAGAACTGTGGGCGACGGAGAATCGCAAAGGAACTGGCGACACACCTGCGGACACGGACATCGCCCCATACCTGCGGAATAACAAATTCCCTCCGACACTGGTGTGCAATGAGACTTACACGCTGAACCCTGTGGGCACACCTCCAACCGCCGTCGTACCGTCAAAACTCGGCACCTACGCGGCCGGCAGCACGATCACCCTGCCGTGATGAGCAGTGCTTGAAGGCGGAACGATGTAGAAGTGGAGCTTGAGCCTTTCCACGTTCGGCGAACTCGCTATTCATCGACGCTCGGGGCAGGCGTTTCGCCTGATTTGACGAGGCGGCTGTCGGCGGCCGATGGAATTCGTGCATGTAACGCTGAGTTCGTCAAAACTTGCAGCCGCGCACGCAAGCGGATTTCCAATTGCAAAATCGCCTCGGTTTTTCGTTGCGAGACGGATAACGTATCGACGGTCGTCAACGCTTGGGCGAACGCGGCGCGCGCTTCGGTGGCACGCCCGGCTTGCAGCAAAATCTCGCCGCGCCGCGCCAGCCAGGACTCCTGCCGGGGAGATTGCGCGGCCAATCGTTCCACGCGGGCCAGCGCGCCATCGTAATTCCCGGTCTCCAGTTCAAGCTCGATCGCCAGCGTTTCCAAAGTGACCAGCGGGCCAAACTGCTGGACGCCTTCGTTTAATCCGCGCAGCGCCTCGGCGAAGTGTGCGTTGTCTGTCCGCAGTGCCTGCGCACGTTCGAGAAAATATTCGGGCTTGGGCTCCGGCGAAAGCGCAATGGCGGCGGAAAAATCTTTTGCAGCAGATACAACGTCGCGAAGTTTGGTGAAAACGCGGGCGCGCGTAACGAGCGCTTCGACGTGCTGTGGCCGCGTCGCCAAGAAACGGTCCAAATGCAATTTTGCGTCGGCGGCTTGATCCATTTCGAGCAGCAATCTTCCACCGAGCAGGTCGAGGAGCGGCAGCTCTGGATCAAGCTGCGCTGCGCGGTCGAAATCGGCTTGGGCGGCATTCCAATCACGATGGAGACGATGGAGTTCCCCGCGCTTCACATGGAGCGCGGCGTCCTGCGGACTGGCGACAATTTGCCGGGTCAGCTTTTCGATCTGTTCATGCGTGTCGCCGTGAGCGAACAGCGAATGCGGCTGCGCGCACAGCATCCCCGCAAGCGCGGAGGCTGCCGTCCAAACCACCGCCGGTGTGCGTAGGCAGCGGTTGCGCTGGGAGTCTCGGAGCTGATTTGACATCATCGGCTCAACGCCACGATGTAGCGCTGGAGGCGGGAAACTTCCTCAGTGAGGGCGAGGTCGGCGTAAATACGGTGCAGGTTCGAGCAAACGCGCAGCAAAATTCTCCGCGGAGCGGCGGGGTCCAGATCGCCTTCGTGATAGCCGTGGTCGGCCTTTCGCAAATATCCAATGCAATCGGCCTTGGACAGAAATTTGCCGCGATAAAACGGGTCGATGAACAGTTCCGCCGTCGTGGACTGGTAGCGGCAGAGGAAATGGCCCGGCATGCCGATGCCGGTGACCGGCAGATGAAGTCGCCGCGCCAGGAAAAGATAAAGCAGACAAAGGCTGATGGGATTGCCCTTCCGACGGTCGATGACCCGGTTGAGGTAACTGTTCTCCGGATCGTAATAACATTCTTCGTTGCCAGTGAAGCCCAGCTCGCTGAACAGAAATTGGTTCATCGTGCCGAGCGTTTGCTCCTGCGGCACGCTGTAATTGATCCGTTCGAGCAGTTCGCCCGCGTAACTGTCCAGCAACGCCTGATAGGCGGCGACGTTGATGTCGGGGTACTGCGTGCGCGCGAGCAGCCAGCAGGCTTCTTCCGCGTCAAAATTCTCGCCTTGTTTGAGACAGAACGTCAGGAACTCGCTGTCGGTCTGCTGCCGGGCCAGGTGCTGGATGATTTCCTGCGCGCGCCGGCGCAAGACCGGATCGCTGCTCAATACGTGCGCCCGCAACCACGGGGCCGCCTCCTGACCGCACGATAATATTTTCTGGCGGATGGTCTGATAAACGGCGGCGTCCTCGTCCACCAGCAATTTGAGCAACGCTTCGCGCTGACGTTCGGAAAACGTGGCGGACTGGGTCGATGGCGAGGGCGCGCTCATGTTCGGCAACAACTGATTCATGCCAGAACTCCACGCGCGCATCAATCGGAATTCTGGCCGGGCAACCGGACTCGCAACTCCCGGCCGGTGTCTGCTTCCAATTTTCCCACCCACCTGTCATCTTGCCCTAATGAAAACGACGATTGCCAAATTTCGGATTACGAGACGACTCGCGGTGAGCTGGGCCGCGATCTTTTTTCTTTCGGCCGTGGCCTTCGGTGCGCAGACATCTGCGGACGCGACTCAATTTGAACCAGACATTCAAGCTTTCGAGCAGAACGACAAAACCAATCCGCCGCCGGCGAACGCGATTCTTTTCATCGGCAGTTCGAGCATCCGACTCTGGAAAACGCTCGCGCAGGATTTTCCCGATCACCGCGTGATCAATCGCGGCTTTGGCGGTTCGCAAATCAGCGATTCGGTTTTGTTCGCGGAGCGAGTCGTCATCCCGTACCGGCCGCGAATGATTGTGTTCTACGCCGGCGGCAACGACCTCAATGCCGGCAAAGCGCCGACGGAAGTCTTCGGGGATTGGCAGAATTTTGTCCACAAGGTTCAGGCAAAACTACCGGCGACGCGCATCGCGTACATCTCCAGCGCGCCCAATCCCGCTCGCTGGGCGCAGGTGGAGCAGGTGAAAGAACTCAACAACTTGATCGCCGCGTACCAGAAACAGGATTCGCGGCGGGCCTTCATCGATGTCTTTTCTCAAATGCTTGGGGCCGATGGGCGGCCACGCCCAGAAATTTTTTCGGATGACCGGCTGCATATGAATCCAGAAGGCTACCGGCTGTGGACGCAAATCGTGAAACCGCATTTAACGCCGGCAGCGCACTGAAGGCGACGCCGCGCTCAGTTCGTCCCGGCCAGCGGCAGCGTGACGGTAATTTCCGTCCCTTTCTCCGGGCGGCTTTGAACGCGCAGGCTTCCGCCGTGCAATTCTGTCAGGCTTTTGGCGATGACCAGTCCCAAACCGGAACCTTGCTGCTCGCGGATTTTTCGCTCGAATTGCATGTACGCGCCAATGTCGGCGATTTGCGCGGGCGACATGCCGATGCCTGCGTCACGGATCGTGAAGGCCGCTGCCCCGCGCGGCGACGCCGTTGCCGCCGCCAATTGGACGGACGATCCGGGCTGGGAGAATTTGAAGGCGTTGCTCACCAGTTCATCAATAATCTTGGCGAGATTTTCTTCGGAGATCGCGACGTTGATTTCCGGAAGATTCACTTCCAAATCGCTCGTCCGCTCCGCTTCGAGCGCGGTTTTCCACGCGGTCGAACTGCCCACGGCACGCAAAGGCGCGGACTGCGTCTGGCGCAACGATTGGATTTTCACGGGATCGGTGGCGAGCACTTGAATCTGCGCGAAGAGCAGAAAATTTTCGATCATCCGGTGCAGGCGGTTGGCGGATTCGAGGATGGCGCGGCCCATCGATGCGATTTCGAGCGGTGGAAACGCGCTGGCGCCCGTGCTCAACATCTCGGCGAAGCCAAGGATGCCGTTGAGCGGCGTGCGCAACTCATGCGGCAGCGCGAGGCTGAGGGTCGCGCGCAACGTGTCGAGTTTCTGTTCGGCCAGCTTCTGGACGGCTTGATGTTGTTTGAGTCGCGCGGCCACCGCGCTGTGCAGTTCCTCGACGCTGAACGGCTTGGGCAGGTAATCATCGGCGCCGAGCACCATGCCGTGGCGCATTCCCCTTTGATTTGGCCGGCCCGTCATCAAGATGAACGGCGTCGCGCGCGTCATCGGGTCGTTGCGCAAGGCCGTGAGCGTTTCGTAACCGTCGGTGTCTTCCATCACCACGTCGCTGATGATCAAATCCGGCAATTGCGCACGCGCGAGTTGGATGCCGGCCGCGCCTCCTTCCGCCTCAAAAACTTCATAGCCCTTCGACTTGAGCGCCGACACGACCATGTTCCGCAAGTCAGGATCGTCGTCGATGACCAGGATTTTTTGCATCAGCGTGGCAGTTGAAATTCTGTCGAGCAAGGCTGGGATGGAATTACGCTTTTCACAATTGCGTGCGACGGAACCATTCGACGAATCGCGGAATGCCTTCCTCGATCGCGACCCGCGGTTGATAACCGAGCGACTCCCTGGCTTTGCTGATGTCGGCAAAGGTGATGGGCACGTCGCCCGGTTGCGGCGGCTGGCGGTTGATGATCGCTCTCTGGCCGAGGGATTTTTCGAGCAATTCGATCAGGTAACTCAGTTTCACCGTTTGCGATTCGCCGAGGTTGAAAACCTCAAAGCCGAATTTTTTCTGCGTGCAGGCGAGCACGCCGTCCACCGTGTCGCTCACGTAAGTGTAATCGCGCGCTGTCGATCCGTCGCCGAAGACGGGAATCGGCTTTCCGCTGGCGATGAGCCGGGCGAATTTGTGAATCGCCAGATCGGGCCGCTGGCGCGGGCCATAAACGGTGAAGAAACGCAGCATCACGATGTCCAGCCCGTAAACGTGATGATAAACGTGGCCAAGTGCCTCACACGCAAGTTTGCTGGCGGCATAAGGCGAAATTGCGGAGAAAATCGGATCGCTCTCACTGAACGGGACTTTGGCGTTCACGCCATAAACCGAAGACGACGAAGCGATGGTGATTTTGCCGATGCCGGCGCGGCGCGCGGCTTCGAGCAGGTTGACGGTGCCTTCGACATTCACGCGTTGATAGAGTGCAGGCTCATCCAGGCTCGGCCGCACGCCCGCGCGCGCCGCCAGATGGATAATCTGATCGAACTTCATTTCAGCCAGCAGCGCATCCAAGGCCGGACGATCCAGCAAATTACCTTGCACAAACTTGAACGCGGCGGACTGGTTTTGGAGATCGCGCAAATTCTGCCGTTTGATGACGGGTTCGTAAAATGGATTGAGGTCATCGTACGCGCAGACGCCGTGCCCCAATTGGAGCAGACGCTCGCACACGTGCGAGCCAATAAAACCAGCGCCACCGGTGACCAAAAATTTCATGCACCGAACGCTAACAAAGATGATCGCGCGTTGGCAACGCTCACGGTGCGAAGATTGAGAGTGCGGTGAACGCCTGGTCGCAAGCCGTCTTCGCCGCGCGACGAAACATTTTACGGGTCGCTAGGTTTTGGCTCGGGCGGATTCAGTGAGTTGGGCTGGGTTGACGGAACTCGCACCGCCGAGCGCGGCGGCGGCGCACCAAGCCTTTGATACAGCCAGGTTTCAAGCGGGCGCAGCGGTTGCATCATTTTGTAGAACGGCGAATAGACAAGGCGCAAGCGGACGACCGAGAGAAACATGCTAAGTGAGGAACGGAAGATCCGCACAGTCGATCCCGTCTTGTCCGTCCATTCGGTTGGCGTTTCGAGGATGCGATACCCGGCGCGCTTCAACGAGTAGAGCAAATTAATGTCAAACGCCATGTCGGTGAGACGAAGAGTAGGATGGATTTTTTCGGCGGCCTCGCGGCGAATAACCTTGGCCGCACATTGCGTGTCCTGAATGTTCATCCAGAACAACGTTTGCACGATCGTGTGAAAGACGCGGCTCGCAAAGCGCCGCATGCCTGGCTGCGATTGGGGCAACACCGAGTCCGGCAGCCAACGCGAGCCGATGACGCAGTCCGCATCCGCGCACTTCCTCACTAGGTCCAGAAACGCGCGCGGTGCCGTCGCGCCGTCAGCATCGACGTAGCCGACCAAATCACCCTTCGGCGCGAGTCGGAGCCCCTCGATCAACGCGCCGCCCTTGCCAATGCGACCGGGAAAATTGATCGCGCTGACTTCCGGAAAATCCACCGCCACGCGCTCGACAACCCCAAGCGTGTCATCGACGCAACCATTGAGCACCACGACGAGTTGAAATTTCCCCGAATAGTTCCGGCGAAAAAACTCGGCATAGTCCCGCAGCACCGGCGCGATGCGTTTCTCTTCGTTGTACGCCGGGATCAACAACAGCACACTGGGAGCGGATGGAGTCACCGCAATTTGGATAGCAAACTTGAACGCGAAATGGCAAAAAGAATTTAGCACCAACGCGAACGAGTGTGAGCGACCGGTTTCAAGTCATGGTCAGGAAGCCGCTTGAATTCTTATGTGCGCTGCTGGAGGTCTCCTGTGGCAATGCGCAAATAACTTTTGAGGGGGACTTGTCTCAATTTGATATTGGAGGAAAATGCGAAGTCACGAGAAGGCCATCGATTTCTATCCCACTGGATTGTCCGAAAAACTACGAGGTCATGACCGTACCGCTTGAACCGAACACAAAAGAAGTAATTGCAAAGCGCATTCTTCCACGCGCGGGGATCAGGCACCGCGTGTTTTATGTGTTAATTTCCAAAGGCGACGAATTGCTGTTAGCAGCTTACGATAATTGGGATCCTGATTGCGTCTCGGTGAGTGCCGACATTGGAAAGCCATTTCTCGATTCGATGTTTAAAGCTGGAGTCATCTGGAAATACGAACCGCAAGATGTGTGGGCGAAGCGAAAGTACTTGCCGCGACGAGGTCGATGGCGGGTTTGATCTGCGTTGACTGACTCCAGTTCCTTTTAAGATTTGGATTCCTCAGCACGAGCGAGTTCATCAGTGCCAACTATGAAATTTGCTCACGATTTCATTTCGAGAAGGCATCGACGGCTGGGCACCCGGACGCGTGACCGAGATTGCTGCCGCCACCACTGCGAATCGAATCGCGTCATCCATCGATTCACCGCGTGCAAGCGACGCGGCCAGGACTCCCGAAAAGCAATCGCCCGCGCCAACCGTATCGATGGCTTTTACTTTCGGTGGCGTGAACCAGCGCACAGCCTCCGCGTTGCACCAACAGACTCCGCGCGCGCCGCACGTCACCAAGACATGTTTCGCGCCCAGCGCTAGAAGTTGCCGGGCACCAGCGATCACATCGGCTTTCCGTGTCCCCGATCGCCCGGTCAGATGCGCCAGCTCCACTTCGTTCGGCGTCAAGAAATGGACGAGCCGCAGCAACGACGTCGGCAGGTCTTTCGCTGGCGCCGGATTCAAAAGCACCGGGACACCATGTCGGCGGGCCAGCAGCATCGCCGTTTTGACGGTGTTGAGGGGAACCTCGATCTGGGCCACCAGACAGCGAGCCGCACGAATCGCAGCTTCAGCGGCACGCACGTGATTTGGCGTTAATTCGTCGTTGGAACTGCGCGCCACGCTAATCAGGTTCTCGCCATTCTCGCCAACGCAAATCAATGCGATGCCACTCGGTGCGGCGCGACTGCGAACAACAAAGCGTGTATTGATGCCTTCGCGGCGCAAGCGTTTCAGCGACGCATCACCAAAATCATCGCGGCCAATGTTCGCCACGAACGTGACGCGCGCTCCCGCCCGCGCGGCGGCGACGGCTTGGTTCGCGCCTTTGCCACCAGCCATGATTTGAAACTCGCCGTCGAGAACTGTTTGGCCCGGGCGCGGCAGCCGCGCAGAGCGAATCACCAGATCCGTGTTCGAGCTGCCCACGACGACGATAAGAGGCACGCGCATGGCGGAAACTTCAAGTTGCCACCCGCAGACGAACTCGGATAAACGCAGATGCTACGATTCGATTGGCCACTATTTCTTTTTCTTGCTGGTTGAAGGCTGCGCTTTCTGTTTTGCCGCCTCGCCTTTTGGCTGAACGGCTTCGAGTTTCTTCTTCAAATCGTCGAGTTCCTTGCGCAGTTCGCGATCCTGCTTCTGGAGTTCGAGAACTTCATTGCGCAAATTTTTGAAATCATCCACCGGTTTGCGCGCCGCGCGCAACTCAGCGAGATTTTTTTCGGCGGCCGCTCGCTCCGGGCTGTCTTTGACGGCGTTCGTGAACGGTTCCAGCAGAGCAATGGCTTTCGGATCACCGAGCGTGCCGAGGGCGTTCAACGCGGCGAGCTGCACAGCCCGCTTCTTGTGGTTGACGTAGCCGGCCAGAAACTCCCGCACCTCGTCTTTTTTCTCCTCGTTGCGCGCGAGATAAGCGAGCACATCCAACCCGCGCCCGAATCCACTCGTCAGAAAATCGCCTTCACGCCGGCGCAGCGCTTCCTGCAACGTACTGATGTAACTGGGATCATCATGCGCACGCATTGCGGCGATGGCGGCGTTGGCCAACTCGTTGCGATAGGAAGTCGAGTTCAAGTTTTGCAATAACAACTCGCGGACTTCGGTTTTGGCGTAACCACCGAGCGCGCCGATAGCGTGCGTGAGAATGGCGGGATTCTTTTCCAGTCCTATGGTTTTACGTGCCGATTCATAAACGGGCTCGCCGTAGAAACCGCCAATGGAGGAAACCACGCGGTCGCGCACGCGCGCGTCAGACTGGCTCGTCGAAGCCAGCAACGCTTCGCGCGCTTCGTCGCTGTGAATCGTCCGCAGCGCGCCGGCGGCCTCGACACGGACACCAAAGAATGAATCGTTGTTCAGCACCTGCTTCAACTTGTCCACGGCATCGTGGCTTTTGAGTTTGGCGATTTGTTCGATGGCGAAGATGCGGCCCATGACGTCGTTCGTGTCGGCGAGTTGCGCAAAGAGCATCGCCGGCGGCACTGGAAAATTGATCTTGGCGAGCAGGCCGTAGTCCGGATCGAGTCGAACGATTTCGGGCGCGGCGGCGAGCGGAAAATAAAAATCCTCCTCCTTTTCTTTCACGACGATTTGGCGATTCGCGGTTTCGGTTTTGGACTTGAAGCGCAGGTCCAACGGAAAATTGAAGAGCACGATGTCGTCGCTCAATTTCTGCGTCTGACGAATGGAAACTTTGGCCAGTTTCGTTTTGTCGTCCCACGAATAATTCACCTCCAACTCCGGATGGTGCGCGTGATAGACCCACTGATCGAAAAACTGATCGAAGGAGCGTCCGGAGAGTTCTTCGATGACAGCGTTGAGATCCTCGGTCACGACATTCTGGAATTGATGGCGTTCGAGGTAAGTTTTGATGCAACGGCGATAGAGTTCTTCGCCGAGCTGGTTACGGAGCATGTGCAGCACCCAGCCGCCTTTGGGGTACGCGAGGTAACTGAATTGATCCATCGGCGAATCGAATCTGCGCGAGACAATTGGCTTCGAGTCATCGGCGGCGGGACGATCGATGAAGCCGCGCGCGTTCTGGTAAAGGTGATAGAGCATCGCATCGTGGCCATTTTTGTGGCCTTCGTGCAACGCGTCGTAATACGTGGCAAAGCCTTCGTTGAGCCAAGTGTGGCTCCAATCCTTGCACGTCACCAGATCGCCGAACCACTGGTGCGCTAATTCGTGCGCGACGAGCCCGCGGCTGTCACGGATGTTCTCAGTGGCGTCGGTGAATAGCGTGCCGTCGGTGAGCGTGGTGATGCTCGTGTTCTCCATGCCGCCCGCGACGAAGTCATTCACGCAGACTTGAAAGTATTTTGCCCACGGATACGGCACGCCGATCTCTTGCTCGAAAAATGCCATCGCGTCTTTGGTGTCACGGAACGAACTCGCAGCTTGTTCAATTTGCGAAGCCGGTGTGTAAAACGCCAGCGGGATGTCTCGGTATTTGTCTTCGACCTTTTTGAAATAGCCCGCGAGCAACGAGACGAGGTAGTTCACATGCGGTTTATCCTGGAGCCAGCGCACGACGACAAGTCCGGTGGTGGCGTCCTTTGTGTCGGAAACCAATTTCCCATTGGACAGCACGACCATTCCTTCGGGCACGCGGCAAGTAATTTCCGAAGTGAATTTCTCGTTCGGCGCGTCGTAGCACGGATACCAGTGCGGTCCTTCAATCGGCTCGCCCTGCGTGAAGAAGTGCATGTCCTCTGGCTTGTAGCCCATCTCCGGCGTGCGGAAGTAAAGTCCCTGCGCTGGCTGCGCGCGGTAGGTGACGGTGACGCGCGCTTCTTGGTCCGCGGGAATCGGCGCGGCAAACGTCACGACAATTTTTTTGTCCGTCGCCTGGTAGTTGAGAATTTTTTCGGTCACGGTCACCGATTCAACGGTGAGATCGATGGCGTCGAGGGTGAGCTGGTCGAGTGGCTGGGCGATGGGCTTGAACGTAAGCGTCGCTTTGCCGGCGATGGTTCGTTGCTTGAAATCAGGCGTCACATCGAGCGCGAGATGCAGGATGTCCACTTTGCGATCAGGCGCGTATTTGCGGTAATCGGCGGAGTCGATGGGCGCGGCGGAAAAATAATTTCTGGCGCAATACAGTCGCTGCGCTTCGGTTTCCGCGTGAACAAGGAGCTCGCTAGCGAGAAAAAGCATCGCGCCGGCGAAGAAAGAACTTCTGGAATAAATAGTCATAAGGTTGCTGTGTCGGTTTCGTTTAACACGGAATGATGCGGCGAAGGAAGCGGAGAAAATTTTCAAAGCCAAACTGGAAGATGGCGGAACAATGATGCCAACGCTAGCGGCGTTGAAAGCCGTTAACTCGTCACAAGTGGGCGAGCCGGATGCTATACATGCGAACCGCTTCGTCGATGACGTGATATATCCTGACGAGATCGGCGTCGAGCACCTCGGCGATCTCGCCCACCAGAACCGTGTCGTGCTTGGAATCGAACGGAGTCATGATTTCGCAGCTGCAAACGGCGGCGACGCGTTCCGCGAGAATCAGCAGCGCCAGCAATCGCCGGGCTTCGCCCTCCGGCGCCTCCGCCAGCGAACCGCGATGATGAAACTCAATGGCCCGCGCGCACATCACCGGGAACTGCCACGCCTCAACGAGCACCGCGCCAACCTGCGCGTGGTTGAATTCAAAACGCTCCTCCTCGAGCTGGTTGACCGACAAACCGCACCCCAAGCTCGGCTTGACAAGGTTTTCAAAATTCGTGAGCGACTTGACCATCAGCGGAACCGCGCAGTCGTGGAGCAGCCCGGTCGCGAACGCCAGTTCCACCAGCGCTTCGGAGAAATGTTGCGCCAGCAACTGGCAGACCCGCGCGGTCATCTCCGCATGCGCCCACGTCAGGTTCGCCGGCGGGCCTTCGCCGAAGCCGTGCCGCAGCGTCGCGGTCAGAACAACGCTGTAGAATTCATTGATGCCAAGTCGCGCGAAAGCGTATTCAACCGACTCGATCTTGACCCGCGAGGCGAACCACGCCGAGTTGGCCACCGCGAGAACTTTCTTGGCGAGAACTTTGTTGTCACTCAACGCGGTCAGGATTTCATCGAACGACACATCCGCGCTCGCCATCTCCGCGTTCAAGGACGGGATGATGTCGGTACGCGCAAGGATGCCGGTATTCTCTATGAATTCGGCCGCCGCTTTAAGATGTTTATCCACGCAAGTGTTTGTCTTACCTCGGCTCTCGGCAAGAACCTCAAGCCTCAACCACAAGCTCAAGTTAAAGTTCCATTCGCAAAAGCCAAACAAAAACGACAGTTGCATGAAGCGATTTATTCGATTGCGCTGCGGGAAATCTTGTATAATTTGCCGCGCGTATCCTGCGGCCACCCACAAATGAACAGTGGCAAGGAATTTCTTGAACGAGCATGGGCAAACAATTTCAACGCGGACAATGCAACAAGCACTGTGCTGGCGCGTGGCTCTGCCGGATGCCACGGAAATCGGCGGGCGGTCGTTTTCGGCTGGCGAGGCGCGTGGTTTTCATTTCGGAGCCATGACGCGCCCGTCCTCGACTTCGAGTTCAACCGGGGCAATTTCAACGGCCGCGCCCACGGTCACTGCCTACGTCTTGCAAGATGAGTTGGCACATTACTGCCTGCCGGCGGCGGGGCGGGACGCCAGCCGGAAAATTGCGTGGGTTGATTCGATTTGCCTGGTGTTTCTCGCGATCGCCATCATTGGTTTGAATCCTCCGAAGCTGGTGATCAAAAAAAAGGAGCCTGCGTATGACACGGTGCCAGCGATCGTTGAGTTGCTTCCTCAACCGGCGGTGCCCGAACCGGAAGCCCAGCCCGATGAAACCGACTCCAATCAGGAAGCCATCGAGTCGCCTCAAATCGTTACCATCGTAGCCGCCGATCCCTCGGCGGCGGCGTTCGCAGTTCCGGTGATCGGCGCGACGGCGCTGGCCCCGGCGCACCTGGCCTCGGCCCCGCCCGCCCATCCCATGCAGCAACGCCCGCCCCCGCCAGCACCGAAAGTGACCACTCTGAGTTCCACCGGCCGGGGCGGGGATTTTCCCGAACCACCTTACCCGGAGCTGGCGCGGCGGCGCGGCTATCAAGGAACGGTGGTGGTTTACATTGAAGTGGACGCGCAGGGAACAATTACGAGAGCCGAGTTAAAAGAAAGCTGCGGCTACTCGATGCTCGACGAGTTTTCCGTGAATTGGATTAAGAAGAAATACGTGTTCCCCGCCGGCGAAATCCGCAAGCATCTCTGTCCATTTACGTTTAAACTGAACTGAACCGACGCACCAAACCCCTAGACTTCCACCTTGCCCGCGCTTTACGCGAGCGGCAAAATTCAAAGCGAACAAACAAAAAGAACTATGCTGGCAAACATTGTCGTTCAATTCTTTCTCAAAGGCGGCTACATCATGTACCCGATTCTCCTGACGGCGATCGTGGCCGTGGCGGTCGTCGGCGAACGCATTGTCTGGTGGTGGCGCGAGTCGCTCAAGCGCGATCCGCAACGCTTGGAGAAAGTCCTCGCCGCCCTGGAGAACGGCGACTTCCGGGCGGCTTCGTTGCACGCCAAGGATTCTGAAGATCCGGTCGTGCGGATGCTCTGGCACGGCTTGAGCCACTACAATTCATCACTGCAAGGAGCTCTGCAGGTGGCGGCCGGTGTGGAATTGCAGCGCGCCGGGCGGTTCCTCACCGTGATGGACACCATTGTCACGCTCGCACCTTTGCTCGGATTGCTTGGCACGGTCACTGGTTTGATGAAGGCATTTTTAGACGTGGGCGAATCGGATCTTGCTGTCGGCGCGGTCACAGGCGGCATTGGCGTCGCCTTGATCGCCACGGCGTGTGGACTCGGGATCGCCATTCTGGCGCTGATCCCGTTCAATTATTTTACTGGCAAACATTCGCGGCTGCAGTTCGAGCTGGAAACCGCAGCCACCAACATCGAAGTCATGGTGAATGCCGCCAAACAACGTGGATTCGACACCGCGGAATTTCGCCGCGCTGACAGCGAGACCTCATCCGAGCTGGGCTAGTACAAAACGCGAACCGTGCGATTTTCAATCTCCCACCTTGCACCACCATGAAAATCGGCTCACCCGTGCCCCGCAGACGCGCCCGCATCGAGATCATTCCGTTGATCGACATCATGTTCTTCCTGCTCGCTTCTTTCATGATGGTAAGTCTGCAAATGCAGAAGATGCAGACGATCAAGGTCAATTTGCCAACCGCCACTCAAGGCCGGCCCGACTTGCCACCCGAGATGATCAATCTCGCCGTCAAACCGTCCGGCGACGTTTATTTGGAAAAAGCGCTCATCAGCCTGGAAAAATTGAACAACGTCCTCACCAACCGATTTCACTCCAACACCAACATTCCCGTGTACATCAGCGGCGACGGTGACACGCCGCATCGCGAGATGATCCGCGTGCTGGATTTTGTTCGCCGGGCCGGGATTCAAAAGATCGCCTTCGCGGTCAAATCAGCGGACGGCAAGTAGGCGGCGGCTCCAGATCAATCCTCGCGATACTGATCGTTTTCACTTGGTGACCGAGGCTGGCGCTTTCGCCGCATCCGCCCGCAGTTGTTCGACCAGTTTGATCAATTCGTTGTGCTTGGCAACGAGGTCATTCCATTGGCCCAGCAGTTCCTTGTATTTCCTGACAAATTCATCCCGATCGCCGGCGACATTCTTCAGCAGTTCGTTTTGCTCTTTGATGCTTTCATTCTGCTTGAGAATGTTTTCATTCTGAGTGGCCACGGCCTTCTTGTATTCGTCGATCTGCGCTTTCGCCGTTTCGTTCTCCGTCTCGGACTTGCGCAGACTCCTGCGCAGATTGAAGTTTTCGGTTTCGTTCGTTTTCTGAATCTCCTTCAATTCGACAATGCGTTTGTCCATCCGGATGATCTCGTCTTCAGACTTTTTGACGGCGTTCTGCAAGGCCTGGATCGTTTGATCCTTCTCCACGCCCTGGCGGGTCAGCTTCTCGATGTCTCGGCGCAGGCTGGCTTCGCGCACCCATTGGATCGCGTTGAAGGCACACAAGCCGAGCGCCAAAGCAACGAGCAAATTGATCAAAAACTTCTTCAATCAGTGGCCGGAGCTTCTCAGTTTCTATGATCGGTGTCAAAGAAGGAGAAAGATGATCGCAACCTTCGCGGCTGGCAGAGTCTCGTTGAACGAAAGTCATCAGTTCGCCGCAACGACCGCAGTGCCAGTCAGTGGAAAGTTCGAATGCGTTGAGCCATCGTCGTCAGCGTCGCAAAGCGCAGATTCAGAATCTGGATTCAATCCGCGCTGGCAATCGTCGGTGCGCCGGGTTCGCCCGGCCATGCGAGGCCAACGTCATAATTGGGATTCCAGATCACGCCGGGGTTAAATCGTTCATCACGGGCGGAGGTGCCACTGGTAATGAATGTGCGTTTGTAGAATTTCGCATGGCCGTCCACAAATACCAAGTTTGCCCCCGTCTGGCTGTGCCGCTTGGAAAAACGCTCGCTGCGCGCCGCCGGAAAAACGCCGTTGCGCTCCGGGTTCGGCGTGTAGCCTTCCAGGGTCGGACTGAACGCGGCGTCCACGAAGAGCACCACCGCCGCCGGGTTCCGCACGTTCCCAATCCTGGGCATGTTCGGGTGCTCGAACATGTTGCCTTGAACTCCATTGTTGATCGTCGAAATCAACTTCAAGTCCACATTCATGGCATAGCTGAAAAAGCCAAACGCGCCTCCCTTGAGAAAGCGGTCGCCCGCCGCCGCTTTCGCACCCGGACAGTGCCAGATTCTCGCGGGGCCGCCCGGAAACGGCAGCGCCGCACGCGGATCCGTTCCCGCGCTATTCCAATAATTAGAGAATGGCTGGGCCTTCAAGATCGGCGGGAGCACGTTGAACCACGCGATCGAGTCGTTCGGCGAGCCGGGGCCGATCTTGTTCCCGGTGTCCACGGAGTACTGGCCGCCGGAATCGGTGCCGTCGCGCGGGATGGCGTCCTCGTTGTCGGTGGCGAACAGATGCGTGCCGAGTCCCCATTGCCGCATCGTGGAAAGACAACTCACGGAATGCGCCTTCCCTTTGGCGGTCGAGAGCGCCGGCAAGAGCAACGTGGCCAGCAGCGTGACGATGCCAATGACCATGAGCAACTCCGTCAACGTGAAGCCGCGCCGCCATGTTGCCGGAGGCGCGCTGACTTTTTTCAGAGCCGCGCCTCTTAATTTTGTTTCCATACCTTCGTTACAACGACAGTCGTCCGTTATCTGTTCTCAACAGCTATCGACGAATCCGCTCGGCGGCTTGAGCGAAGTGCGTCCGCAACTCACAAAACACGAGCTGCTTTCCGCCTTAAAGATTTATTGCTTTGACTCCGATGAGGAATTCACGCGCGGTTTGCCGCGTCGCCAACTCATTTGAAAACGTTCGTCGCCGGCCGGCGCGATTCGGAACGCGGATCGGATGTTCGCGAAGGTCATCGTTGTAATTGCATTATGATTGTCACACGACTTCTCACTTTGTTCGTTCTGGTTCCCGCGCTGCTGCTTGGGACCGTCCCTCCCACACGGGCGGCGAGCACCGCTTTTACCTACCAAGGCCGGCTGGCGGAAGACGCCGCGCCGGCCAATGGGCGCTACGATTTCCAGTTTCAACTGACTACCGCCACAGTGGGAGGCAACGCGGTCGGCGCTCCCGTGCTTGCGAACGACACGCCGGTGACGAACGGCGTGTTCACTGTGGAAATTGATTTTGGTGCGAACATTTTTTCCGGCCTGGACTACTGGTTGGAAGTGGGCGTGCGCCGCGGTGATTCCGCTGGCGCCTTCAGCACTTTGAATCCCCGGCAATTGATCACACCAGTTCCCTACGCGCTCTACGCGCCGATCGCGGGCACGGCCACGCGAGCCAACAACGTCGCTTGGACTTCGCTCACAGGCGTTCCGCCCGGCTTCGCTGATGGCGTGGACAACGACACGACTTATACCGCTGGAGCCGGGCTTAATTTGAGCGCCACGACATTCACCATCGCGCCCGCAGGTGTTTTGCAAACGATGCTCGCTCTCGAAGCGGTCGCCACCGCAAACCTGCAAGCCGGCGCGGTTACCGGTGCCAAGCTGGCGGACGCAACAATTACGCAGGACAAAATCGCCCCGGCACAAGTCGTCAAAAGCCTCAACGGTCTGCGCGACGACCTCACACTCACAGCCGGAAACAACCTCGCTGTGAATGCCGCCGGCACTGCCATCCAAATCTCCGCCATCGATATCTGGCGCACGGCGGGCAATGCCGGAACGACTAGCGCGAACTTCCTTGGGACCATCGACGCCCAGCCGTTTGAATTGCGAGTAAACAACGCCCGCGTCTGGCGCGCCGAGCCGGCGGCAGATTCTCCCAATCTCATCGGCGGCGCGGCAGCAAACGCAGCGATACCCGGCGTGTTTGGCGCGGTCATCGGCGGCGGCGGCGACCTTAACAATCCCAATCGCGTGACCGATCCGTACGGCACCGTCGGCGGTGGCTACGCGAATCAAGCCGGCAACAACGACAATAATTATTTCATCGGTCAATTCGCGACCGTTTCCGGCGG
>JACPZS010000049.1 GCA_016195385.1 Verrucomicrobiota bacterium | reverse complement strand
TTTTCCTTCGTGGAAAATCCTGGCAAAAAAAGAAATTCGATGAGTTCGGCTTCACTGAGTCGCGCGGCCATGTCAGCGGTGGCTAGCATTTTTTCGGCGACGGCGGCGCGCAGCTTGTCGAAGCTGATGCCGCGGCCATCGTCGGCCACAACAATTTGCAGCATCCCGGCGCGATGACGCGCCTCCAACCGCACTGTCGCTTCGGGCGGTTTGCCGGCGGCCCCTCTTTCGGCCGGCGTTTCCACTCCATGATCGATGGCGTTGCGCAGGAGATGGGTCAACGGCGCTTCGAGTTTCTCCAGAATATCGCGATCCACCTGAGTGCTCTCGCCCACGATTTCAAATTTGATCTTCTTGCCCAGGCTTTGGGCCAATTCGCGAATCATGCGGGGAAAGCCGTGAGTTCCATCGGCAAAGGGCCTCATCCGACAATCGACCACCTGGCGGTAAAGACGCTGCGAGAGATTCGCTGAACGACGATCGAACTGTTCCAATTCATGCAATCGATCCGACAAGAACTGCCGGCACTCGGCGACTTTGCCCTGAGCATTGTTGAGATCGCTCACCGCGCGATCCTCCAGCACATGACCGCGCAAATTCTCACGCAAATTTTCCAGAGAGCGATCGATGTCCGCCTGTAGCCGCTTCAAGCGCGTCAGACTCCCGGCGAACGGCGGCAGCCAGCGCGATTCGACGAGCGACTCGCCAACCATCCCCAGCAACCGGTTCATGTTGCCGGCGGTGATGCGCAGCACGCGGTCTTGCTTTTCGCCAATCCCGGCGGCGGATTGCGGTGCGGGCGGCGCAGGCGAGGCTGCGGCTGGGGACGCAATTTGTGGCGGCGGGGGTTCGGCGGGAGCCGGTTCCAAAGGTGCCAAAACGGCAGGCACCTGAGCCGCCGGAGATGCGGGCGACACCTGGCTGGCTGTCGCCGGCTTGGCCAGCAGGTAACTGCGCAAGCCGTCCAGAAAGGTTTCAATTTCGGCGGCGCGCTCATTGTCCCAAACCGATAGCAAGGCCGGCTCGGTGTGGCCAATGCGCGTGAGCAGATCGACGCCGCGGAGCAATAAATCGATCTCCTGGTCGCGCACGGAGATTTTGGAATTTTGCGCGGCCACAAAAAAATCTTCCATTGCGTGTGCGACGCGCACGGCGACGTCCAAACCGACAATGCGCGCCGCGCCTTTGAGGGAGTGCGCCGCGCGCATCAGCGGCTCGAACGCTCCTTCCGCGTGGGAATCCCGTTCCAGCGCGAGCAATCCTTCGGTCAAAGTGACGGACTGGCCCTCCAGTTCGATCCGGAACAGTTCGATCATCGAACAAGCGCTGAGGTCGGTCGTGCTCATGCCAGGTTTTTGTTCACGAAATGGAAAAGCAGTTCATCGTCCAGCAAACCGACGTTGATTTCTCGCGCGGTCATCGCATCGTCGCGCGGTGGATGCCACGGGAGCGCGGCACTGACGAAGCAGCCGCTGGTTCGCTGGCCCGTTGCCGGGGGCGCGCGCAATTCGCCCGGATGATACCGGCTTAACCCGTGGATTTCGCTCACTGGAAAAACCAGATGATGACCGTCGCGTTTGACGACGATGAGCCGTTCAAAAACGCTGTGGCTGGCTTTTTGTTCCTCGGTTCGCTTCGGCAGCCCGAGCAACTTGGTAAGCGAAATGCAAACCTGTAGTTCCCCGCGGATGTTGACGAGGCCTTTGAGAAATTTGCAGGTCGAGTGCGGTATGGAATGCACCGGACGGCGTTCGACAACTTCCGCCAGCACTCCAACGGGCAGCGCAAACCATTCGACGCCGATGCGGAACAAAACCGCAGCGCGCAAGCCGGTGAGTTTTGGTGGTTGTGGCCGGGCCAGCAGAACGGTCGCTTCGTCGAGATACTCTGGCGGCGCCTCCCGATCGAGGAGCTGCACTCCGACCGCCGAATAGACGGGGCAATTGCGGCAATGCGTCGCTTGCTTTAACTCCGCGCAAGACCCGTCGCCCCAGACGCCGATTTGTTTCCAGCAACTCGCGACAGACGCGGAGGAAGGGGCGGCGCAGGTTGCTGGCGCGGACGTGCTCATCGCCGGCTCCTTTCCGTGACTCTTTCGGCGCGGCGACGCCAGCCGCGTGCTTGTTGCGCTTCGCCGATTTTTTCCACAAGCAGCGCCAGATGCCAGAGCGCTTCGGTGTGACCCGGTTGAAGATAGATCGCCTTGCGGTAACACTCGCTGGCCGATTCGGGTTGACCGGCTGCATCATGCACCACCCCCAGCCAGAAATACGCATTCGCGCTGGGACCCTGTTCTCGCAAATGCGCCTGACACCGCGCGGCCGCCTCCGGCAAACGTCCCTGGTCTGCCAGCCGTTGCACATCAAGCAAGCGGTCGTCGGCTGTTGCAAGTTCAAGCGCATTGGAAAACGGTTGGCTCGTGGCAGCATGGCCGTTTGTGGAAGCGAGCGGAAAAGTTGGACGCAAAGCATTTGGGATCGATGGACCGGGAATGTTGGTCGTCAACTTTCTTCGCGCGCGCGCAGCCGGCTGCTTCAAATTCAGACGCCCAGGATCTCCAACGGTAATGGTTGTATCCGATGGGGTTGGACGCGGGTTTTCGCTGGCCCGCTTGCGATAGCCGAACGCCTGCAAATGCTTCAGCGGCACAAATCCGTGTTCTGTCAACGCGTTCGCTTCCGCGTGCCCGACGAACAGCAGACCGTTGGGAGCGAGCTGAGTTCGGTAGGATTCAATAACGCGCCACTGCGTCGGGCCGTCAAAGTAGATTAGAAGATTGCGGCAAAAGATGACGTGATAATGGTTGGCAGTCGCGGGAAGATCTGCACCCGCCAGATTGCCGACTTGAAAGTTTACCGTGCGCCGCACGGACTCAAGCAGAACGTCGCACCCGTCGGCTGTCCGAAAATAACGTTCGCGAAACCCTGATTGCTTTTCGCGAAAAGAATTTTTGCGATACGTCGCTTGTCGCGCCAACTCGACGGAGCGTTTGCTGATGTCCACCGCGTCGATGCGAAAGCTCCGCGCGGGAAGTCCGGCATCCAGAAGCGTCATGGCCAGCGAGTACGGTTCCTCGCCCGTCGAACACGGCGCGCTCAAGAGGCGAAGCGTCTCCCCCGCGTGGGCTGGCAACCATTCCGTGCGCATCCATTGAGCGAGCGCCGCAAAGGATTCGCGCCCGCGAAAGAACCAGGTTTCCGGCACGATCAGCGCTTCAATCAATTCTTGCCGTGCGTCGCCAGACTGCTCGCAATGGCGGCAAAAATCTTCGAGAGCCGGCAAACCGGAGGCCCGGAAGCGCTCTTGCACGACTTGGTTGAACAAAGTCGCTCCGTAGCAGGCGGCATCCAAACCCATGCTCTGCTTGATTAACCGGGTGATTTTGGCCAGAGGATTCATGCGACCTCACGCGCGGTTTGATCCAGCAAGCCGGCCAGCGGGCCAGCGCGCAAGGCCTGCAAGTCGAGCCAGTAAATGACGCCCTCGGCATCCGTCGTCACACGCTCCAGCAATGGCACACGGTCGCGCCGCAAACCGGCCACCACAAAATCCTCGTGTCGGCGGCGCAGCGTCCCGGTCGTTCGTTCGGCGATCAGCCCGAACGCGCGGTCGCTCGCCTCACCTTTTCCCCGCACAAGAATGATCCGCGTGCTGATGCGGACGCTGGCTTTTCGTCCCAGCATCAACTCGCTCAAATCCACCACGGGCACCAGTTCGTGATGAAAATCGAAAAGGCCGGCGACGCCGGGAGGCGCATGAGGCACGCGCTGCAGATGGACCAACGGCAGCACTTCGGCCACTTGACTGGTTTCAAGCGCGTAGCGGTCAACGCCGATTTGGAACATGAGCATCAACATGAGGCACCCCTACAACCGCGCCGGAGCGGATGCTTCGAATCCGCAGCCCGGCTCGTGCGCCAGCGTGGAATTATTGCGGGAGGGGAAAACTTCATTCGGGAGCGCGGTTCAGGCGGCGATGACGAATCGTTCGACACCGTGCTGAAGCACGCGCGACGCGTCGTTGAGTTGTTCGATAACTCGGGACGATTGCTCCAGCGATTCGGAAGTCTGCCGGGCCGAGTCACTCAAGTGCGCCAGCGCTTCGCTGATCTGCGTCGCACCGGCCGCCTGGGTTTTCATGCCGCCGTTGACGGCTTCAAAACGTGGGGTCAACACTTGAACTTGATCGATGATCTGGCCGAGTTGGGCGCCCACTTGATTCACTTCATTGACTCCCTGGCGAACTGCCTCGGAGAATTTATCCATGCCCATCACGCCAGCCGTCACCGCCCCTTGGATTTCTTTCACCATTTTTTCAATGTCGTTGGTGGCCACGGCAGTCTGGTCGGCCAGCCGCCGGATTTCCGTGGCCACGACGGAGAAGCCCAGTCCGTATTCGCCCGCCTTTTCCGCTTCGATGGCGGCGTTGAGCGAAAGCAGATTGGTCTGATCGGCGACTTTGTTGATGGTCGTGACGAAGGTGCCGATGTTGGCGGCCTTCTCATTGAGCACCGCCAGCTTGGAGGCAATGCCCGCCGAAGCCAGGAGGATTTGTTGGATCGTCGTCTGCATCCGCATCAAGCTGCTTTGGCCACTGTCGGCCAGCCGGGAAGTCTGCTCGGCGACACCGGACAATTCCTGGATGGTCTCGACGAGTTGCTGGGACGTGGTGGAAATTTCCTTGGAAGTTTGCCCGATCGCGATCGTGGTTTGGGCGATTTCCCGCGCGGTTTGTTGCTGCTGGCGGGCGGTCGCGGCGATTTGGTTCGTCGAGTTGTTGACCTGCTGGCCGGATGTTTGCACCCGGCTGAGGAGGGCGCCGAGGCTCGCGGCCATCTGGTTGAATGTTTCGGCCAATCGACCAAACTCATCCGGCCGCGCGACGTTCAAACGATGGGTGAAATCTCCGTCCTTGATCCGCTCCATCGCCAGCGCGAGTGCCCGCAAGGGATCTTGGATGACGCCGGCCAGATAACAGCCGCTTGCCAGGAGGACTCCGAGACTGATAATCAAACCGATGCAGAGGCCGAGCTTGGTGATCGAGACTGTGCGTGGAACATTTCCGAAGCCCGCCGCGCTCCGCGCGCGGGCCGCCTCATTGAACGCGCGGGCGGCAACCATGACTCGCTGAAACGCCGGCTGCACTTGTTGCAACAAACCTTCGGCGACTTCCTGGCTTTTCGCCTGCCGGCTGCGCGCCACCAACTCGTTGTGTGTCCCGAGATAATCGTTCACCGACGTTTGGAGCGCCGCGCCGCGCCGCTGCTCCTCCGGAGAGGACAACGATCCGATCATTTTTCCCAATTGTCGGGACAAGTTGGTCGCGGTGGTTTGAATTTGTGGCTCCAAGCGCTGCTTGACATCGGTGCTCGCACTGAGCAGGTGATGTTCGACGAGAATGAAATTTTCCTCCACCAGTGACTCGAAATATCCGGCGGGCAGCAGTTCGATACGTGAACTGGCGGCAAGTGTGGCCGTCTCGGTCTGAATCTTATGGAGCCGCGAAAAAGCCAGAGTCGTGAGCGCGCAGGCGACGATCGCAAGGCTCGCAAAGGTCAGCGCGATTTGCTGCTGGATGGACAGGTTCCGCATAGATGTTCCTAGTTTTACTTCGGCAAAATCAGGCCCGTCATAAACCACTCCCGAACGGCTGGCCTCGCCACGCGGGAGCGCGGAGTGACGCTGTTCATGCGGCTACCTTGAATCGTTGCACGCCTGTCTGCAGGCCGTCGGCCGCAGCCGACAAATTTTTCACGACTGCGTTGGATTCTTCCAACGAAGCGGCCGTCTGCCGGGCAGACTCGCTCAAGTGCAACAACGCTTCGCAAATCTGTTCGGCGCCGATGGCTTGGGACTGCATGCCTTCGTTCACCGCCTCGAATCGCGGCGTCAGCGCTTGCACCTGCTGGATGATTTCCCCCAACTGTCCGCCCACTTGCTGCACTTCGCCGACGCCGGTGCTGACGGCTTTGGTGAATTTATCCATGCCCGTGACGCTGGTGCTGACGGCGGACTGGATTTCCTTGACCATTTGTTCAATGTCATAAGTCGCCACGGCCGTTTGCTCCGCGAGCCGCCGAATCTCCGTCGCCACGACGGCGAACCCCAATCCGTACTCGCCCGCTTTCTCCGCTTCGATGGCGGCGTTGAGCGAGAGCAAATTCGTCTGCGCAGCCACTTTGCTGATCGTCGTGACGACCTTGCTGATGTTGGCGGCTTTTTCATCCAGCACCACCAGCCGCGCCGCGATGCCCGACGAGGCTTCCATGATTTGTTCGATCGTTTTTTCCATGCGCACCAAACCGGCCTGGCCGCTGTCGGCCAGCTTGCGCGTGTGCTCGGCCACATCGCTGACTCCCTGAATCGTCCTGAGCAATTCCTTGGCGGTGGCGGAAATCTCCTTGGAGGTTGTGCCGATTTCGACCGTCGAGGAGGCAATTTCGGCAGCGGTGGTCTGCTGCTGTTTGGAAACCGTCGCGATGTGCGTGACTGAGGAACCCACCTGCATCCCGGATTGCTGAACCTGCTGCACGAGCACCGACAGATCTTGCGCCGTGCGATCCAAGCCCTCCGCCAGGGTGCCGAATTCATCCACGCGTCCCAGTTGCAAACGCATCGTCAAATCGCCGCTGCTCATTCGCTTCATGCCTTCGACGAGCCGGGCCAATGGCCGGTTGATCGCGCGCACGACGATGACGCAGACGGCCAGCGCCACGAGCAACTCCGCCAGCAAACACACGAGGGCGTTGGACTTGAGCATGGCGACAGCCGCGTCAATGCGCCCGCAGGCATCGTTCGACTGGATCTGATTAAACGCAACGAGGGCGCGCGTGAGCTCCAGAAATTTGTCATAAGCGGGTGTCATTTCCCGTCGAATCAGATCGATGGCATCCTTGGTTTTTTGTTCCTGATTCAACTGCACAACTTGGATGAATGCCTTGGCGTAGGGCAGACGCGCTTCCTTTAAGGCGGTCACGAGTTTAGGATTATTGAACGAACCGTTACGCGCTTCGTAGCGGGCCGTAAGCCGGTTGATCTGTTCCAGCCCCGACTGCATTTCGGTGATGTAACCATCCGCCTCGGCGCGATCCTGTGCGAGCGTGTGTTTGAGCAGCAGCGAGTAAACCTGCCGCACATGGCCGTCGATTTGGACAATGTCGTAAAGCCCGGGCAGACAGTCATTGACGATGGAACTGGTCTGGCCGCGAATCGAAATCAACCGCCGGTAACTGGCGATGCCAAGGACGCCGGCGATCAGCATGATCGCCAGGAAGCCCAGAATAATCCGCCTCGTAATGGTGATTTTCTTCATGCGCACAATTTCTCTTCACTCTCAGGCCGCCACGCGAATTCGTCCGACGCCATCCTGCAGCCCGCGCGCGGCGTCGTTGAGGCGGGCGATGAGCGTGCTGGATTGTTGCAGCCAGTCGGAGGTTTGCTGCGCCGCGCCGTTGATTTGCGAGAGCGCGTCGGAAATCTGCCGGGCCGCCGCGGTCTGGGAATCCATCTTCGAGCGCATCGTTTCAAACTGCGGCGTGAACAATTGGACGCGCTGGATCAATTGCGCGAGTTGGGCGCTGATGACTCCCACTTCTTCGACGGCTTTGCGCACTTCGTCGGTGAACTTGTCCATGCCGAGGACGCCCGCGGAAACCGCCGCCTGGATTTCTTTCACCATCTCCTCGATGTCATAAGTGGCTTCGGCCGTTTGATCGGCCAGCCGGCGAACTTCGCTGGCGACGACTGCGAACCCCAGCCCGGCCTCTCCGGCTTTTTCGGCTTCGATGGCGGCATTGAGTGAAAGCAAATTCGTTTGATCCGCCACTTTGTGGATCGTGACGACGACGTTGTTGATGTTGGCAGCTTTGGCGTTCAGGACGGCGAGCTTGGAGGCGATGCCGCCGGCCGCCTCCATCACCTGCTGCATGGTCGCTTCCATCTGCGTCAAACCGCTCTGGCTGCGTCCGGCGAGCTGTTCCGCCTCCGTGACAACTTGATCGCACTGTTGCATCGCCCGAACCAGTTCCTGCGTCGTTGTTGAAATCTCGCGCGCGGTCGCGCCGATCTCCGAAGTGCTTGCCAGATGCACGCCGGCGGTGGCCTCCTGCTCTTTGGTCGTGGCGGTGATTTCAGTGACCGAAGTGTTGAGCTGAATGCCGGAACGTTGTACCTGGCGCACGAGCCGGGCGAGTTCATCGAGCATGCGGTTGAGTCCTTCGCCCAACTGGCCGAATTCGTCGCGTGGCTCGACGGGAAAGCGGAGCTCGAAATTTCCCGCGCGCAGTTGCTCGCTGACTTTGCTGACGCGCACCAGCGAAGTATTGATGGCCTTGGCCAGCCGCCGTCCCACCAGCCAACTGGCGAGCGGAATCAAACCGATGGCGCTCAAACCCAACCGGCGCGTGGCTTTCGTTTGCTGCAACTCCTGCTCGATGGCTTGCTTGGTCAAGACGTTGAATTTCGCGACGAGTTGCTCCTGCTGCTGACGCAGTGGAAGATAGGTGCCGGTATAGTAACGATTGGCTCCCGCGAGATCCGCCGCCGTCAGTTCGATCACCTTGTTTTCGTGCAGATTGAGCTGGAGTTCATCAAACGCGGTCACTGCTTCGAGCGCCTTGAGCAAATCCGGCTGTTCGGCGAGCAGTGGCCGCATCTCGCTGGCGGCCCGTAAAAGATCCTCATCCGCCGCCAGCTTGCGCCGGCGTTCGGCCTCGTTTTTGGGGTCAAGCAAAAGTCCGCGCAACGCATCGCTCATCTCCAGCATGTCGTAGCGAACTCGCTCCGCGGCGATCAGCAGTTGTTCACGCCGGCTCATCGCATTGGATCGGGCCTGTGCAATTTCCGTCTCCATCCACCAGAACAGCGTCAGCGCGGCCACCAATAAAACATTCAACGCGATCAGCGCGGCGCTGAGCTGTTTGGCAATTGTCCAATTTTTCATGCGAGTGTGAATCCAACGAACCAACCCGGACGGAGGCCGCTCAACGAAATGTCATTCGCCCGGCAACGGGGAACCGTCAATCGATCCCAGGCAATGGCAAAACGCCGCTTCCATCGCCTATCCTCATAAAGCAAATCCGAATCTTCCAATCCAAGCCACGGACGCCGTGTTGTCGTAGCGTATTTCGGCAGGCAGCGCAGCGGACTTAAGTTGCGCGTCGTAAACTTGGTCGCGCGCGCCGGCTCAAGGGATCAGATCCGGCCGCCGCAGCCGAAAGAAGCGATTGCTCAAATTCGCCGGCACTTGCACCCGCACTTCACCGCCAATCAATTCACGGCGAAGCACGACTGCAGACCATTCGGCGCTCGCACTGAGCGACACACTCTCCTCCAAAATAATCTCCGCATCGCTGTCGCCGAATTCCCAGGCGATGGCGATTTGCGATTGAACGCGCGTGACTCGCAGCCGCGGCATCCCGGCTTGTTGCACGGCGATGGCAGCGTTCCAAAAACCTCCCGCCAGCACGAAGCTGCCGCCGCGCAGCGTGCCGGCCAACGGCTGGCCCAGCGTGCCGGCCAACGTGAATCCGCCGCTGCGGCTGACCGTGACACCGCCAGCCGAGACAGTCTGCTCAAGCAGAGCGAATTGCGCCGATGCCGCTGGCGTGATGAAGTGCGCGCCGATGCTGGCGCAGCATAACACGCGGCTGATTTTCAGAAACAGTTTCATCGCTCAACGCCCGTTAATTTCGAAACCATTTTTTCGAGCGCCTCCAAACGCGCTTTGACCGCGTCCAACTCGGTGTCCTTGCGTCGCATCTCAGCGTGCTGCTCCTGCACGAGTTCGTAAAGCCCCTGGATGGCCGCGAGCGCGACGCCGTCGACATCCACGGTGCTGATGTGCCGGTCATCCTCTCCCAACGCGAACGCAGCGGCAAAGTCCTGGGCCATCATTCCGATGTGCCGCACGGACGCGGCCTGGCTCTTGTAGTTCCAGGTTTGAATCGGCAACGCCGCGACGTGCTCCAGGATCGCACGCTGATTGACGGGCGCGAAATTCGTCTTGGCCGCGCGGTCGCTCAAAGAAGACCACGCCCCGCCGCCGGCCGGGAGCTGAACACCAGCCGTCGGAATTCCATTCGCGCCCGTGGCCGTGACGAAGCGCACGCCGCCCGTGGCGCGCGCGGCAAATTCATCGGCCGTGGTCGAACTGAAATTAAAATTCGCCGAATTGTCCGCCCACACGAACGCTCCGTCGTCTGCCGCCAAGGCACGCGTGCCGGCGGCAAAGCTGTTTGCACCCCGCGCCGAGTTTAATCGTCCACCCGGAATCGTGGCGAAATCCGCGCTGGTGGAATTGTCCTTGCCGCCGCCAATCGTCGCGAAAATTCCTCCCGACCGGTTATTCCCGCCGCCGCCGATGACGCTGAAGTTGTTCGTCGCCGTATTATCCGCGCCGCCGCCGATGGCGCTCCAAAAACCGAGCGCAGTATTTGGCGTCGAGCGATCCAGGCTTGCGCTATAACCACCACCGCCGGCGATTACCGCGGCATAGCCGGACGCGAGGTTGTAGCCGCCGCCACCGATGGTGGCCAGTTCGCCGTCCGCTGTCGAACGGCTCCCGCCGGAAACGGTCGCGCTGTCGCCGCTGGCGATATTGTACGAGCCGCCGGAAACGGTCGCGAATTGACCGATGAAATAATTATTGTCGTTGTTGCCGGCTTGATTCGCGTAGCCACCGCCGACGGTGCCGTACGGATCGGTCACGCGAT
>JACPZS010000048.1 GCA_016195385.1 Verrucomicrobiota bacterium | reverse complement strand
ACCGCGACGCACATTTCCACGGACATCGACTTTCGTCTCGTCCGCGCCGGTGAGATGGAACAAGCCCTCGCCCGCCGCGCCCACGCCGGGCCGACGGAACGGGACATTTACGCTTCGTATGTGAACGAAGCTTTCCTCACCGAATTGGAAAAGCATGGCGATGAAATTGTTTTTCAATTCAGCTTCGCCGCCGAGCCGCTGCCGTTTGAAACCGCCAGTCGCGTGAACCAGCGCACCATCGCGCAGATCGCCGAGATGATCGCGCGGCATCCGCGTTTACGTTTCCAATGTTTTCTCGCCAGCCGTCACGCGAACCAATCGCTCTGCACGCTGGCGCGCGAATTGCCGAACTTCAGCCTGGCCGGTTTTTGGTGGCACAACTTTTTTCCCGACGCGATTCGCCAGGTCATGTCCGAGCGGCTCGACATGCTGCCGGCGAACAAACAGGTCGGCTTTTTCTCCGACGCCTACTGTGTCGAGTGGACTTACGCGAAGGCCGTCCTCGTCCGCAAACAAATGGCGCGCGTGCTGGCGGAGAAGATTCACCAGGGCCAATACACGCGCCACGACGCGCTGGCCATCGCGCGGGCGATCTTGTTCGAGACGCCGCAGACGCTGCTGGGGTTCCGCCCGCGCATTTGATGTTATCTGTTTGACGCCGGCCCGCGCCCGTTGCGACAAACGGTGCATGGAATCCTATGGTTTGCTCATCGGCCTCGCGTTGCTTGCGCTGGTAACGACGACGGCCATCCTGCTCGGACGCAAGGCGAACGCCGGCGTGAAATCGTTTCGCGAGGAACGCCACGAAAATTTTCTCCGACGGAAATCATGACCCAGCCCGCGCAGAAATCTTCGCCGGACGCCGACAAGGAAACGTTGCATCAATTCGGCTACGCACAGCAGTTGTTGCGCGACATGGGCGGGTTCTCGAACTTCGCCGTCTCGTTCTCCATCATCTCCATCCTAACCGGCGCAGTAACGCTTTACGGCACCGGACTCAATGCCGGCGGGCCGGTGGTGATGGGCATTGGCTGGCCACTCGTCACGTTCTTCGTGCTGTTCGTCGCCGCTGCGCTGGCGGAACTGGCCTCGGCCATTCCGACTTCCGGCGCGCTGTATCACTGGGCGTCCGTGCTCGGTGGGCCGGGTTGGGGTTGGGCGACGGCGTGGTTGAATCTCATCGGCCTGGTCGCGGCCATCGCGGGCATTGATTATGGTTGCGCGCAATTTCTTGCGCCGCTGTTGGCGCTGGAGGAAACGACCGCTAATTTTCTATTCGTCTTCGCCGCACTGCTGCTCTCGCACGCGGCGCTCAACCACGTCGGCATCCGCGCGGTCGCACGGCTGAACGATTTCAGCGCGGTTTACCACGTCGCCGGAGTTGCGGTGGTCGTCCTCGCGCTGGCATTTTTCGCGCCTAGGCAACCCGTCGCCTGGCTGTTCCAAAAAACTTTCACAACCGTCAAAGACCAGCCGTACTGGTTCGCGTTTCTTGGTGGACTGTTGCAGGCGCAGTGGACTTACACCGGCTACGACGCCTCGGCGCACACGATTGAAGAAACGAAGAATGCCCGCGTCAGCGCGCCTTGGGGAATTTATCTTTCGGTCGCGATTTCCGGATTGTTCGGTTTCGTCATGCTCGCGTTTGTGACGCTGGCCATTGGCGACCTCGACGCGACGGCGGCGGCAAAGAATCCATTCATCCACATCTTCGAGCACGCGCTGAATCCGCGCTTCGGTCAGGCGGTGTTGTGGGTGGTCACGTTGGCGATGTGGTTCTGCGGCTTGTCGTGCGTCACTTCGACTTCGCGGATGATCTTCGCTTTCGCGCGCGACGGCGGGATGCCGGCTTCGCGCGTCTGGGCCGGAGTGAGTAGGAAATTCCGCACGCCGGCGGCAGCCGTGTGGCTGGCTTCGGCGCTGGCGTTTTTGCTGCCGTGCCTTGTGTTCGGCGTCGTGGCGGCGCGACCAGCCGCGTTCAACTTTGACAAACTTTATCCCGCCGTGACAGGCATCAGCACGATTGGTTTGTATCTTTCCTATGGCATTCCGCTGCTGCTCAAAGTGCGCGCCGTGCGACGCGGCCTCTGGACTTCGCGCGCCAACGGCCCGTGGCATCTGGGTTCGTGGAGCGTGCCGGTGAACGTCATCGCCCTCGCGTGGATCGCCTTCATCACCGTGCTCTTCGTGCTGCCGCCGAACGAACTCACGGGATTCATCTTCGGCGGCGCGGCGTTCGCGTTGCTCATCTTCTACCTGACTTGTGTGCGAGGACGTTTCCACGGCCCGGTGCCACAGGCGAAATCGCACGAGGAACTTCTGCAACTGGAACACGAGCTTGAACGCTAGAGTTTCCGGCCGCCGGCGAATGGGCGAGTGACCGGCGCGCGGCACGCTTCTGTTTGCAATTCGACAACGCCGCGGGCAACCATTCCCGCCATGCAAGTTAAGCGCATTTTTATTCTCGCCCTCTTGATGCTCGGCTCCACGACCTGGCGAAGTTGGACGGCCGAAGAACCGGCCAAGCCCGCCGACAAACCAGCGGCCGACGCCAAAGCCAAAACAGAAAAGTCGGACACGGACGAGAAGAATGTTGAATCGAAACATGCTTTCTCGCTCAACAGCCAGAAGCTGGAATATACCGCGCGCGCCGGGACGATTTTTCTGCGCGACCGCGAGAACAAACCCACCGCCGAAATTTTTTACATCGCTTACACGAAAGACGGTGTCACGAATCTCGCCGCGCGACCGGTCACGTTTTCCTTCAACGGCGGTCCCGGCTCTTCCTCCGTCTGGATGCACCTGGGCTTGCTTGGCCCGCGCCGCGTGAAGCTCGAAGACGATGGCAGCCCATTGCCGCCGCCGTACGAACTGGTCGATAACGAATTCTCGCTGCTTGATGAAACCGATCTCGTGTTCATCGATCCCGTCAGCACCGGTTACAGCCGGCCAGTGAAACCGGACGACGCGAAGAAATTTCACGGCGTCGAGGAGGACATTCGCAGCGTCGCCGAATTCATCCGGCTCTACGCGACGCGCAACACGCGCTGGGCTTCGCCCAAGTTCATCATCGGTGAAAGCTACGGCACGACGCGCGCGGCCGGGTTGTCCGGTGAACTGCGCGAGCGCCATCGCATGAACGTCAACGGCATCATGCTCGTCTCCACCGTGCTGAATTTTCAAACGATCCGTTTTGCCGAAGGCAACGAACTCCCTTACGTTTTGTATCTGCCGAGCTACGCGGCGACGGCGTGGTATCACAAAAAGCTCGCGCCGGAATTGCAGCGGCTCCCGCTGGCCGAAGTGCTCGCGCAGGCCGAGACGTTCGCGACGGCGGATTACAACAGCGCGTTGCTGCAAGGCGCCGCGCTGCCTGCCGCCAAACGCCAGGCCGTCGTGCAACGGTTTGCGCAACTCACGGGACTTTCTCCAAACTATGTTGAGCGCGCCGACCTGCGCATATCCTTGAGCCGTTTTGCGGAAGAATTGCTGCGCGATGAAGGCCGCGTGGTGGGCCGTTTCGACAGCCGCTACAAGGGCCACGTGCGCGATCGGCTCGCCCAACAGATGGAGTACGACCCGAGCGGCGAAGCCGTGTTTAGCGCTTTCACTTCGACGTTCAACCACTACGTGCGCACCGAATTGAAGTTCGAAAGCGATTTCCCTTATGAGATTCTCAACGGCGGCGTCAACCCGTGGAACTGGGGCGAGCAAAACAGTTACCTCAACGTCGCGGACACGCTCGCCGACAGCCTGACGCGGAATCCGTTTCTCAAGGTCCATGTCTCGTGCGGCTACTACGACATGGCCACGCCGTATTTCGCCTCGCGCTACACGTTCAACCACCTTGGCGTCGATGCCACTCTCGCGCGCAACGTCACGCTCGACGACTACACCGCCGGCCACATGATGTATCTGAATTTGCCGGATCTGAAAAAGCAAAAGGCCGATCTCGCCAGGTTTATTCGCAGCGCCGTCACGAAATAATTCGCTGCGTGGCGTGAGCGCGATGGAGTTGCGCGGTCGAATAGGATGTTAGCAATGAAGCGAACAGACCTCATTCCTAAAAACTATGGACACGACACAAATCGCAGTCTCACAGCCCGGCCCACGCTTTAAGCGCTGGATCTTCTGGGCCATGGGTTT
>JACPZS010000036.1 GCA_016195385.1 Verrucomicrobiota bacterium | reverse complement strand
AACCTGCATTCAGCCGGTACGGCGCGACGATGGAGAAAACGTTGCCGTAAAGCGCCGTCAGGAGAAAACCAGTGATCAATTGCATCCCACCAAGCACAAGATCGAGCAGCGAGATTTTAGACACCAGCACCGCCACCACCAGCAGGAACGCTCCGGAACCGAGTGCAAACGGCGCGACTGAAAGATTTTTTCCCAACAGCAAGAACCGCCGCGGCGTGGGCAGCAACACGAGCGCGCGGAAGCCATCGCGATCGAAACCGAACTGATTGCAAAGCAGTTGCATCATACCAAACAGCGATACGGCAACGATGCCGGAAGCGAGAAACGGTTGAAACCATGCGGCGTTCGCACCTGAATTTCTCGCCAGCACCATCGAACCGAAGACCAGCGCCATGATAAGCGGTGACGCCAGGGCCATTTTCACTTCGGGCGCGCGCAGCAACGAACGAAAGTTGACGAGCGCCAGCGCCGCCGCCTCTTCGGGCACGCCCGGAATTGCCCGCTCCAGAAATTTTGCGCTCGCTCGGTTCGCTGGCGTGCGCGGCGAAACTACTATTGCTTTGGCGAGCTTCTGCGTTTCCGCGCCCTGGTAAAATCGAATGGTGCTGCGATACGCGCGCATCAGCCCGAGCGCGCCCAAAATCGCCGCCGCCGTTGCCCCTGCGAGCGCCGGCCAGGCCGTGCCGCGCGCGAGGCCAAGCGCGCCGTTAGCCAACCACAGCGGCGGGATGTAGCGATGCGCTGTTTCGATTTGAGGCGTCAACGAGAGTGGGCTGGAATTTTGCCGGGGCGCGCCGCGCGGTTTGGCGGATTTGTGATCCCGTGTGCGAAAGACATTGAAGTAGAGGTTGGGCAATTGTCCCACCAGCACGAGCGTCAACCCAAGCGCCGCCAGAATCGCGCGGCGACGACGCTTGTTCACCATGAGCGCGACGAGCCAGCCGCGCAGACAATACGTCCACGCCGTGACCATGAAGACGAAGCCGACCACGGCGGGAGCGAGCAGCAACATTCGCGTGCTTTGGCCGAGCGCATGACCGAGAACCAACGCCAGCATTCCCGGCACAAACAAGATGATGCTCAATGAAAAGTGCGAGACGACGAAGTTGACGACGAACACGTCCCGCAGCGAAATCGGCAAATGGAGCAAGCGCCCGATGTCGATGGTTTCGGAGCGCTGAATTTCCGTCAGCACGCCGATGGCCCAGAAAAAGAGGAACACGCCAACGAGGATGTCCCAAACCAGCACCGCGACTTCCGGCGGTGCGTGGGCGAGGCCGAAATACCCGCCACAAAACCCGCCGACGCTCGCGGCGAGAGTGATGATCGTCGCGAAGAACAACACCAACGCCGTGATGACCGCGCCCCAGCCGCCGTCGCGCCGCCATTGATTGCGCGTCAACCGCCAGCGCAACCAGAGGATCGTTCGGAGTTGTTCCCAATCCATCTCAGCCCTCCAGCCAGCTCAGTTTTTGCGTCTCGACCTGGCCGCGCCCGACGACCGCGAGAAAGCGCTCTTCGAGTGTGCCACTCTGGCGGGTCTGTTCCATCGACTCCTGGCAGACCAATTTGCCGCCCGCGATGATGCCGACGTGCGTGCAAAGTTTTTCGACGATTTCCAAAACGTGCGACGTGAGAAACACCGTCGCGCCGCGTGCCACACAACTGTGCAATGTGTCACGCAGCGTTCGCGAGGACACGGCATCGACGCCTTCAAACGGCTCGTCGAGAAAAAGCAAATCGGGATTCGGAATCAGCGCGGCGGCGAGCGCGAGCTTCTTCTTCATGCCGTGCGAAAATTCGAGCGTCAGTTTTTTCTCGTCGCCGTCGAGTTGCATGATCGCGAGCAACTCCTGGCTGCGCTCGCGCACCATCGCGATGGGCAACTTGTACATCCGTCCGATGAACGTGAGGTATTCACGCGCGGTGAGATTTTCAAACAGGCCGAGATTTTCCGGCACCACGCCGATGCGCCGCTTCACCTCGCGGGCTTTGTTCGCGTCGGCCAAATCTTCGTCCAGCACACGCATCGCGCCGCTCGTGGGCGCGAGCAGGCCTGTCAGCATTTTGATCGTGGTGGATTTGCCCGCGCCATTTGGCCCGAGGAAGCCGTAAAACTGCCCAGCCTCAACCCGCTGTTCCGAACCGCCGGGTCAGTCCGATTGTTTCAATGGCGGCACTCATGATGCTGATTCAATTTAACGGCTTGAGGAAGTGAACCTGACGAAATGTTTCACGAAAGCCAAGCGCGACGTGCGCGCGTTGACCGGCAACGTTGTCGAGTTCTGTGTCGCTAGCCAACTCGGTCAATCCTTGCGCCCGCGCCCAACGTTCGCCGGCTTCGACGAGCCGCCGTCCCCAGCCGCTGCCGCGCAAATCCGCTTCGACGAACCAGCCTTCGAGATACGCGACTCGATTCGAGAAAGAACCATCGACGCGATCGCGCACGGAGAATTCCGCGAAGCCGGCCAGCGAGCCACTCGGTCGCGCGACTACGAAAATCGTTTGCCCGCTGCCGTCAGTGAAATAATTCGCCATCTCGCGCGCATGCATTTCTTCGGAGCAGTCCGGCCACAGAGCGCGCCGCAGCCGCAGCAGCTCGGCGCGGTGTGAGGGTTCGGCCGGGCGCACAGTCATGTCAGTCAAGGACCTCAGGAGCCTGTTTGCAAAACGTGCGGCATGGGCTATTGGCGCATTCCACCAGCCCTCGGACTGCATCGTTTTGGCTAAAATTGAGTTTGCTGCTGAACATACATGCTCACACGGCGAAGATAATTTGCCCGCAAGCGTCGGTGAAATAATCCGACAGGCAGAAGGTATTCCGAGTAACACGCAAAGGTTTCAACGGTTGTTAGCCTCAACTCGAAGAACTATTCCATCCGGTGAAATCAAGACACTTATTCCATTAAGATATACGCGTTCCCCGTCTCGTTTTCCCGATGAGTTGTTTAAAAATTCAGTGGATCTGATGTCCGAGCCAAGTTCACGGCGGAATTCTTTATCCGACTTGCCGATCAGGTATTGATAGCGAGCGGCGTCATAATGACGATCAGGCAGCAGAAGAGAAACGCAGAAACCGCAAATCGGAAGGAATTGGAGTCCGATCAGCCAGAATCGTCGTCGCTTAACGGCAAAGCCAACCCCAAGTGCCAAGGTCACCACATAACAAATGACCAGAAAAATTCCTGCATCGAAGTCCAAACCATATTTTCCGGGCTTGTCAAAGCCGATATCGCCAAAGCACAAGATGGCTATCAGCGATGCTTCCAGCAGTAGTATGGAATAGAAGAAGCGCATCCGAATCAAAATGGTCTGCTTTCAAATCATTACAAGAATTTTGCAACGGCATGTCAGGTAAGAACTGACAGATTTCCATCGCCCATGAAAAGCCGCGCCATTGATCTCGAAGTTTTCTCCGAGCGATTTGAGTGACTCGCCGTGGGCCAGCAAAAACCGGATGGTACTGACATCGCCGTAGTAGGCACACCATTTGATGAGCGATACACCATCGGCATCTGTAGAATCGGCGGGATGAGTTGCCGAAACGCAATCGAAAACCAAGTCGGTGCGCCCGTTGGCGAGTTGTTGGAGTATCGTGGCGTTCATATCCGGCTCCCGTCTGCTTTAATGGAGTTGATAGAAATTACGGCAGCGGCGGCGGCGCGTGCGGCAATTCTTCGACGCGATAAAACCGTTGCGTGGTTGTTGGCAGAGTTTGATCCAGCTTCGCAGCAACATTGCCATCGGCGATGACGTCGCCAGGAAGATTTCGCCAGAAAGTTTGGTCGATGTCGTTTTTGTATTGCAGATGGTAGGTCTTGCCCGCCTGCGCCTGCCAACTGATGAGGACGCCACCATCCGCCTGAGCCGAAATGCCAATCAACTTAATCGCCGGCGCGAAGGCAGTGCTGATCGCATTGTCGGCACGCGGCGTGGGTGCCGGCATGTAGAAAAAGGGCGCGCCCGCGCCATCGGGCCAGCGACCTTCGCTGATGTCTGGAATTTGCGGCGCGAATTGAACCGAATCCACCAACGCGCCGCTGGAAGCGAAGAGCGCGATGGCTTGACCGCCGGTGCTCAGTTTGAAATTCACGTGCAGATCGCCGCCCGGCGTAAATTGGTCCGGTTCCTTGTCGGCCCAGACGAGCAGAAAGCCATGTGCCGGAATGGTCTTGATTGGCCGCCATCCATTCGTTGATGAGCACGTGAGCGGCGGGCAATGCGTCGGCGCCGGTGTAACGAATGTTGATCGCCGTGCTGGCGCTGGTCACGAGATGGCCGTGACGATCAAGGCCCTGGATGGAAATGGCATTGACGCCCTGGCGCAGCGGCAGGTTCACCGTCCAGTTCGTGAACGTGGTCCAAGTGACGGGATATTCGTTGCCGTCGAAAAGCAGCGTGCGGACTTCGACCGGCGCACTACCAGCGAGCGGCAAAAGAGATTTGCCCGTGGTAAAATCATTGCCCTGCTGGGTGGTGACAGCCAGATCGACTTTGATGCGTTGCAATTTTTGCAAGACGTTGCTGCGCCGGCTGGCGACAAACTTTTTGATTCCAGTCGGCGATGCGACGTTCGCGCCATTGCTTTTGAGCGCGGTGAACTTGGCGTCGAGCCACGGACCGATGCTGTTGGTCTGCCACGGCCCGTTGATGGCGTCGATCAGCACTTGCCAGTAGGCGCGCTGAAAAACTGGAGTGCTCAACACACGGCTGATTTCCGGATCGCCGGTCTTAAACAAGTCGGAGGTCGCGCCATCGCCGTAGCCGATGTCGAGGTCGATGTTCAAATCCCACGGCATCAACTTCCACGACCCCGCCGCCGGTTTGTAGGCGTACATGTTTTGTCCGTTGCCATCGCCGTAGCTATCCCAGTTGCCGACGAGATGCTGGACGGCGATGACTCCGAGCCATTGATCGATTTCCACGAGCGAGGAGAGGCGATCCGCGTACGTCGTGGAGTCGGGGTTGTTCATCGCATCCACCAGATTGAGGAGGCTCGTGAAGTCATGGGCCGAACCGCTCACCGCGCGCTTCTGCCAGTTCCAGCGATAACGCGCCTGCTTCTTGCGCCCGCCGTTCGTCGTGAAATTTTGCAGCGTCGCCCAAGTCGTGTTGAAGGCGGATGTGTTATCCGTGAACTCGAACCAGCCGGCGATTTTGAAAAGATCGCCATTGTTATCGTTCGGATACCATTGCTTGAGCATGTCGCCGTCCGGCACTTGCATGTCCTCAAAAATTTCTCCGCGCCGCGTGCCGTTGACGTAGAGGTTCACGTAGCGCGCGTGATTAAACGGCAGCCCCAACTGCTGAAGAAACCAATACGAAGCCTCCTCCCGCTGCGCCGTGGCGTCATCGGCCGAGTTCCCCGGCCAGTGCAATTTGTTGAAGCCGGTCGTCCCCAAAACCTGATCGTCCTCTGGCATTGTGAAGATGTAATTGCACGCGTTGCCCGTCGGCGTCGTGTAGCTCGGACTGTGGTACGGGCTGCCGCTGAAGTACGCGCCCGCGTTGTAAACCACGCGCTGCTCGCCGTAAACAAACGTCGCGTCGAGCGCTTCGTTGCTCAACTTCTCCCGCTTCGTCCACTTGTCCGCCGTGGCCTTCGTGATCCAAAGCCGGTACGTGCCAAACTGGCCGGACGGCCGCGGCTCGCCGAAGCGGACCAGACATTCGCGCGCCGGCGCGTCCGTGGGGAACGCCGTCGTCGCCGGAGTCGCAAAACCGTCCGTCGCGCGAACGTGAAAAGCCACGAGCGTATTCTGCGGCTGGCCGGGAATGATCGCCGAAAAAACGCCGTCACCCGCAATGACGTCGCCGCGCGTGCCGTCATCCACCATCGCGACCGATGTCACGTCGCTGGCTGGATCGATCCGATAATTGAGTGTCAGCGCAGCGACGCCATCCGGATCGTGGACGCGCGCAGTGACGACGACGCGCTGGCCGGCGTTGGGAACAGCCGGTATGTGCGTCACATCATAAATCGCGGGGCCGGCGTTGGGAACGGCCCGGCTGTTGCGCGCGCCCGGGGTGCCGAGATTGCGCGGCACGGTCATTGCGCCCGGCAATTCCATCCAATTGCCGCGCACTCTTAGCAGAATATCCGGCCAGCCGCGCAACCAGCGGACTTTCGCCCGCATTGTCGCGGTGGTTCCCTGGGTCAAGCGTGAACTCAACTTGGCACGGATGCGATTCGCGCCGGTATCACCGTGATGACTCGCGCGCACATGCAGACAGGGGCTGTCGCCAATGCCGCCCGACAACTCGAGGCCCGATTGCACGTGGTCGCCCTGCATGAACCAGTTCGTGATCCCCGTGTCGAAATTTGGATTCAGCAGCCGGTTCGTGCCGCCAGCGCCGATGACTTCAACGTCATCAACCAGACACTCTCCGGCGCCGAGCAGGATGAGTTGAATCTGATCCGGCGGATAAGTGCCGTCGCCGTTGTTCAATTGATCGGTCGCCTCGATCGTCGTCCACGGCGCTTTGGCGGTCTCATCGCTGTCCGCCCAGTTCGACGCAAGCCGATGGTCGCCGCGCGGATCGATCAATTCGAGACTGCTCCCGCCGGCGTCCGCCCACTGCCCCCAGCGACCGCCTTTCGCGAAGGTCACTTCATCCACCACGACGTGAACCGCGTTGGTGACGGGGTTCTGATTTTTGTCCGAGGTGATCACGTCGGCGGGCATTGCCAGCGTCAGACGTCGATTGGCTTTCGTGAGGGAGCCGGTAAAATCGCCCACGGTGTTTGCGCTGGTCAGATTCGGATAATTGTTCCGCAACTGCGCGGCATTGCGCGCCACGACGACATAACTGTTCGGCGGAATTACGAAGCTGTTCGAGAAGGTGAAGTCGATGCTGTGTTTAAACTGCCAGCCCAGGAGATCAATCGGCTTGTTGCCTCGATTGTAAAGTTCCACAAACTGATCGTTGTCGTCGCCGGAGATTGGCGCGTACATCAATTCGTTGATGACGATGTCGCTCACGAGCGGTTCACTGTTGGCCGCACCGGGTGTTGGGTGGCTCATCGGATAAATTGCAGCCGCGCCATCGGGAAAGCGGCCGATGCCGGTGCCGGGTGCCTGCGCGTCGTATTCCACCGCGTCCAACACGCGGGTGTGTTCCGGGTCAAAAAAATAAATCGTTTTGCCTTTGGGGTTGAGACTCAGCCCAAGCTGATTGTGGTCGAAGGAAATGAAACCTCGCGCCGGTATCACCGTGCCGGCGGGCACGACAAAAGTTTTCACCGCCGGATCATCGCTCAAGGAACATCCGGAGATGTCCACCGCCAGATTGCTTTGATTGTAAAGTTCGACGAATCCCGCCGCCGCCTGATGATGGTGGGCGGAAATTTCATTGATCGAAACCGCCCGCAGCGGGGTTGCCACGCTCGCATCGGCTGCGCCCGGCGAACCGCCGACCACATCACTAGCGGCCCACGCCTTGGGATCGCCTTCGCCGAGCGACGGGCGCGCGAGCACCAGCGAATGACCCGCGCCATCCGCCGCCACCGGCCAGGGCGGATTGTTGGAGTAGGAAACTTCGAGCAGCAATCCGCCGACGCGATCGAGCAATTGGATCTTCGACGACTTTTTGGCGGAACCGGCATACGGCCCAACGACATTAGTAATTCCGTAAACTTGTTGTATATCGCCCGGCACCAACGCGATCACGATGAAGCCGCGGGCGGAAAGAATCGTGCCTTCGGGAAAAGTGTACTTCACGTCGCCAGAAAGCTGGTAACCGCTGATGTCCTCGAAGAACAGGCGCGAGTTGTAGAGTTCGATAAATTCGAGATTGCGCCCGTCCGCGCGCTGGAGCGGATTATACATGATTTCCGAAATCACCGTTTCCGTGCGCCGGGTGGAAGGGCCGAGCGGCTCGGCATTCGCCGAATTGGCGCTGGAGGATTGCGCGCCAGCGGTGAGTGGGAAGCTGGATCCTGAAATCAGCAGTATCGCCAGTCGAGCAAGCTGGCGCCAAGTGGGACAACGAAGCGGCGTATTCAATCGCGCAACGGTAGGGGCATGGCGGATTTTTGCAACTCGACGCTGCACGAATTGACTCGTTCAGGCTTTGCCATTGTGCTTGCGTTCTGCTTCGGCGGTCTCGTCAGCCTCGACAAATCATTTCCAGCAGCGCATACATCGGGCGATGACTGACATGCCCGATTCACCGCTCGATCGGCTCTGGGCGGAATACAGCCTGGTGTTCCGCGACTTCGACGATCTCACGCTTGCGCGCTGGTGTTCCCAAACTTTGTCCCAACTCGAGGGACGCGCCTGGCGGCTGTCGCATCCCTTGCTGGGCGCATTCCGGCTGGGGACACAAGTCGCGCACGAACGGCAAATCTGGCTCAAGCGGCTGGCCACCTTGCCGGCGGCATTTCCCGAAGCGCCGTGCTGCCGCGCGCCACTGTTGCCGCTGTTCACCCGTGATGTCATGGAATCGGGCCTGGTCTGCCAGCATTGCAGCGGCACCGCCGTGGAATTTGGCGACCTACCGCGGGAATTGCAGGCCGCGATCAAGGAATGGGCGGACGCCTACGCGCCGGTCCACGCCGTCGCGCACTGGGATGACCGCCAGCGCAAAGGCGTGCGCAATTACGATCAAGCCTACGAGGACGCCGCCGAAGAAGCGGAAGAATTGCTGGCACAGGCGGGCCAGGAAATTCTGCCCCGGCTCATTACCCTTTATCCGGCGGTCGTTTGGGAAGACCAGGATGAATGCCTCGAAGTGCGGCCGGAAGACATCCAAACTTGAACGACGGCGCGGCGGCGGACCTGCCACACGAACGTAACTCCATGCGCTTTTTGTTCCGCTGGCTTTTTCGACTCGTCGTGCTGGGGGTCGTGCTCGTGGTGGCGGCGCTGTTGCTCAAGGACACGGCCATCAAGGCGCTCGCCGAACGGCGCATCCGCAATGCCACCGGATTGGATGTTCGCATCGGCCGTTTCGAGACCAGCCTCCTGACGCCGACCGTCACGATCGAAAACTTCAAGCTCTACAATTCGCCCGAATTCGGTGGCGGACTTTTTCTTGATCTGCCGGAACTGCATTTTGAATACGAGCCTTCCTCGATGCTATCCGGCCAGCTTCGCTTGAAATTACTGCGGCTCAACCTCACGGAAATCAACCTCGTTGAAAATACCGCCGGGCAATTGAATCTTGAGAAACTCAAGACGCAGCTTGAAGCGAGCGTGCCCTCACCTGCCGGGGAAAATGATCGCCCACCTGTTGAGTTCGGCAGCATCGACACACTCAACCTGAGCTTCGGCAAAATTTCGTTCACCAGCTTGAAGCAGCCTGGGAAAAATTGGTCGCGCGACCTCGGCGTGAAAAACGAAGTCGTCAAAGACGTGAAATCCCTGGCCGATCTTTCCGGGCTGTTGTTGAAAACGGCGCTCCGCTTCTGGCTCGGCGGGGGCGGTGCAACCAAATTCCTGCCGTCCGACGGCACGCGAACCAATCGCCCGAACCCGAACCCCACCGCGCCCACACGGAAATGACGCGGCGAACGCGAACGGTAACTTGGAAGTCTCGCCAGACTTGACGATAGGTGGCCTTCGCCTCCGTGTTCGTCACCGAGTTGAAGAAGCCGGCGAGCCCGTGCGTGCCTATGGCTTGTCGTATTCGCCCAGTTTGCGCAGCCAGACATTGCGGAAGCGCATCGGGTTGTTGTGGTCCTGGAGTTCGATGAAGACTTCGGGCGCGTGAGGTTTGTCGTAGTTGCCGTTTTGCTGGTGCGGCGTGGTTCCCTGGAACTCGCGCTTGTGATGCAGCACGACGCCGTTGTGAATCACGGTCACGTTCGCCTTCTTCGCGATCTTTTGGTCGTCGCCCCAGCGCGGCGACTCGAAGATGATGTCGTAGCTCTGCCATTCGCCGGGCTTCTTGCTCGCGTTCACGAGCGGGGGAATCTGGCCGTAGAGCGCGCCGCATTGGCCGTCCGGATAGGTTTTGTTATCGTAGCAATCGAGCACCTGCACTTCGTAGATTCCGTTGAAGAGAATGCCGCTATTGCCACGGCCCTGACTGTTGCCCTCGACTTTGGCGGGCGTGGCAAATTCGATGTGCAGTTGAAAGTCGGCGAACTTGTCCTTCGTGTGGAGACTGCCGCTCTTGGGCGCGACCTCCATATAGCCGTTCTCGATCTTCCACTTCGCGGGCGTGCCTCCGGCGTGCTCCCACTTCGAGAGGTCCATGCCGTTGAAAAGCACGATGGCGTCGCTGGGCGCGGGTGCCTGATGGCTGAAAGTCGCCCCCGGCGTGACAATCCTGGGCTGCGGTCGATCGCCGTCGTGGACATGCCACTGTGTGCCGGGGATCAATGGAGTGGTGGTGTAGCCAAGGTTCTTGCTGTCAGCGGCGCGTGCTGAAAACGCGACCACGGCCAGAACACAAGCGAGCGAGCGGGTCAAATGAGAGTTGGACATGGAGAAGAACTCACCAAATGCAGCGCCAAAAGGCAACAGCGATTTTTTAAAAAAGATCGCCCGAGTTGACTCAGGAAAAAGGTTGCCAGGGCGCGGAAGTGGACGAGACGAGGCCGTCAAATTCCGAAATCCAGTTGCGCGTTCTCGTGTCGGCAGTTTAGATCGCCGCACGCATGAACAGCAAAGCACTCAGCCTGGTGGCGCCGCGCGTCGCGCCGGTGCTCGAACCGGGATTCCGGCCGGCCGTGCTGGCCAATCGCAAGTTTCTTGCGGACGCGCTTGCCACGCAAAGTTCGGTTTCGCTCAAGCTGGCGTTGGAGCAAGCCGATGGCTCGGTGTTTCACTTCGACACGGAAATTTTTCCCGCCGAACATCCGCGGGCGGCGGGCAATTTTCGTTACATCGAGCGGCTCGTGAAATTTCTGCTATGGTCGCGCGGCGGTTTCCGAGTCCATGTCGGTGGCGCGGAATCCATCGCACGGGAATTGCAAAAACATTTTCGCGAGAAAGCCACCGGCAAGTTTGACGCGAACATGATGGGCGAGCGGATTTACGAGCGTCCATTTGAAATCGTGCCCACGACCATCCACGAAATTCCGCCCGCCCGCGCCAGCACGACGCCGCTGGGCCGGCATCTGGACGGCTGCCGCATCGGTTTCGATTTGGGCGGAAGCGATCGCAAAGTCGCGGCGCTCATCGACGGCCAGGTCGTCTTCAGCGAGGAGACGGTTTGGGATCCGTATTATCAGCCCGACCCGCAGTATCATTTCGACGGCCTCATGGATTCGCTCAAAAGGGCAGCGGCGCATCTGCCGCGCGTGGATGCCATTGGCGGCAGTGCGGCGGGCGTTTACGTGAACAACCGCGTGAAAGTCGCGTCGCTGTTTCGCGGCGTGCCGACGGAAGTTTTCAATCGCCGCGTGAAGGATCTTTTTCTCGAAGTCAAAGCCGCGTGGAAAAACATCCCCTTCGAAGTCGTGAACGACGGCGAAGTCACCGCGCTCGCCGGCTCGATGGCCATCGGCGCGAACGGCGTGCTCGGCCTCGCGCTCGGCACCAGCACGGCGGGCGGCTACGTCACGCCCGGGGGAAACATCACCTCCTGGCTGAATGAACTCGCGTTCGTGCCGGTGGATTATCGCGCGAACGCGCCCATTGATGAATGGTCCGGCGACGCGGGCTGCGGCGCGCAGTATTTTTCCCAACAATGTCTCGCCCGGCTCGTCCCTGCGGCGGGAATCGAAATCGAGCCGACGCTGCCGTTGCCGGAAAAGTTAAAGCACGTGCAGGAGTTGATGCGCAACGGTGACGAGCGGGCGCAAAAAATTTATCAAACCATCGGCGTGTATGTTGGCTACGGGCTGGCGCACTTTGCGGATTTTTACGATTTTGAAAATGTCCTGATTCTCGGTCGCGTCACATCGGGTGAGGGCGGGGATGTCATTCTCACGACGGCCAAGGAAGTTTTGAACGTGGAATTCCCGGAATTGGCGGCGCGCATTCGCTTCCACACGCCGGACGAAAAGGAAAAACGGCACGGTCAGGCAATCGCCGCCGCGAGCCTGCCCAATCTCGGTCATGAAACTTAGCGCGCACACTTCTGAACCAGCGATCGGATGTCACTCTAAAGTGCGTGGAGTTGATTTCCCGCGTTCGCTTATCGTCGGTGGCATCCTCGTGGTTGCACTTTCCGTCGGCTCGACCCTCCTCCTGTTACCGTTGGAGAAACACGGCGATGTTACCATTTCGCTATCGCATGAGGCGAACGATTCGGACCGAATCGTGTTTGAAGTGCATAATCCCCGGAACAAATCTATCCGACTTGTTACGCTTGATTCGCTCGCTCGTACCGGCACGAATTGGATTTTTGTTGGTCACCTTCCGCTGGACAGCACCAATATCACAACCAAGTCTTTTCGTTTAGAGGCGCGACTTCCTGATGGCCGGAGAGACTGGAAAGTGAGGCTCTGTTACATGCCAGAGATCACTGGCATCAAGCTGCTAAACTTGCGATTGAAGCAAGCATGGGAAAGTCGAAGCATCGCCACAGGACTTCGTATCATCAAGGGATGGGATAGAGTGCGATACGCCTACAGCGAGGAATTGCACCAATGACATCCAGCACTTCATCTGAGCCAACAGTTCCGCGTCATTGCACCAGCCAATCATGAACCCCTACCAAACCCTCGTTGCGAATTACGCCCGCTACTTCCGCGAAGGAAAATCCCATCCACTCGGCGGTTTCCTGCCTACTTGCAAACCCACGCTCCAGCCGAGCGCGCCCAAGGCGCTCATCTTTTCGCCGCACCCGGATGACGAGTGCATCATCGGCGCGCTGCCGCTGCGCCTCTTGCGCGAGGCGAAGTTAAACGTCATCAACGTCGCCGTGACGCAAGGCAGCAACAAGACGCGCCAAACCGAGCGCTACCACGAACTCCAGGCGGCGTGCGGGTTCATCGGCTTTGGCTTAATCCAGACGCGGCCGGGTGGCTTGGAAAAAATTGGCATCAAGACACGCGCGCAGGACGCCGCGACCTGGGCGCAAGCCGTCCAAATCATCGCCAAAATTTTGCAAACACAGTCGCCTCGCGTGATCTTTTTCCCGCACGAACATGACTGGAACAGTTCGCACATCGGGACGCACTTTCTCGTACTGGATGCGCTCGCCACGCTGCCAAAAGATTTCACCTGCCATCTGGTCGAGACCGAATACTGGGGAGCGATGGCGTCGCCCAATTTGATGATCGAATCGAACGAAACAGATGTTGCGGATCTCGTGAAGGGGGTTTCGTTCCACGTTGGCGAGGTGCGGCGCAATCCATTTCATCTGCTGCTGCCGGCGTGGATGCAGGACAACGTCCGCCGCGGCAGCGAGCTAGTCGGCGGCCAGGGCGAGGCCGCGCCGGATTTTGGTTTTGCGACACTATACCGACTGCGGCGGTGGCAACACGGCGGCATTGTGCCGGCATTTGCCGGCGGACGAAAAATATCGCGTCACGAAAATCCGGCCAGTTTGTTTCCATGATTGCGGCTCTTAAATTTGGTCCGCCCACGAGGCAATAAAATTCAGGCAAGAAGATTGGCCGATGTTTTGCCATAAATCTTTTTACCCAGCCGCGGATTCCTGAAGCTGCCCGCACAAAATCATTGTTTTCCCTTCGATGCACTTTAACTTTTCACCGTACGTATGATGAAGACATTTGCCGAGCTGGGATTTCCTGGCCGCCTGATTGCCGTCGAGGGCCTGGATGGTTCGGGCAAATCCACGCAGATTTATCTGATCAAGCGCTGGCTGGATTTGCAGGGGTTGAAAGTATTTTTCAGCGAATGGAATTCTTCCGAACTCGTGAAGAGCGCCACGAGCAAAGGCAAAAAACAGGAACTGCTCACGCCGACGACGTTCAGCTTGATACATGCGACGGACTTCGCCGACCGCTATGAACGCCAACTCGTGCCGTTGCTGCGCGCGGGTTACCTGGTGCTTTGTGACCGCTACATTTTCACGGCGTTCGCGCGCGACACGGTGCGCGGTTGCCCGCCGGAATGGGTGCGTGGCCTGTACAATTTTGCCGCGCTGCCCGACCTTACTTTTTTCTTCAAGGCCCAACTGGAAGTTTCGCTGCAACGCATTCTCGATGGCCGCCCGACGTTGAAGTATTTTGAAGCCGGCATGGATCTGCACATTTCGACGGATCCGTACGAGAGTTTCCGAATTTTTCAGGGCCGCATCCTGGAGCAATATCTGGCCATGAGCACGGAGTTCAAATTCATCGTGGTGGATGCGAATCAGCCCATCGAGCCGCAACAATCGCTCGTGCGCGACCTGCTCACCGCCAAGGTGGATCTGCCGTCGTTCGTCGCGCAAAAAAACTGACGCCATGCCAAAGCTCGACTCCACTAAACGAACCGCCGGCGCAGTTCCGGAATCCACGTTCAAACTGCGTCCTGGACGCAAAAGGCGGGTGCTGGTACCGCAACCTTCGGAAAAACGTTTTTACGGGCACGGCATCCCGGGCGTCGATGCCCGCAATTTGCGCGGCAAATTGATCGTGGTCGAAGGCGCGGATGGCAGCGGGCGCTCGACACAAATCGCCCGCCTGGTGAACTGGCTGGAAGGCAACGGACACGCCACGATCCAAGTCGGCCTGAAGCGTTCCACGCTCGTTAGCGAAGAACTCGAGCAGGCCAAGCGCGGAAATATTTTGAGCCGGACGACTTTGAGTTTGTTCTATGCGACGGACTTCGCCGACCAATTGGAGAACGCCATCCTCCCGGCCCTTCGCGCGGGTTTCCTCGTGATGGCTGACCGCTACATTTACACGCTCATGGCGCGTGACATGGTTCGCGGGATGGATGAAGCCTGGCTCAAGAACGTGTATGGCCTGGCGCTCGTGCCAGACGCGGTTTTTTACCTGAGCGTTTCGCCCGAGCAGCTCGTGCAACGCAATTTCGCCAAAGACTACGCGCTGGATTACTGGGAGAGCGGGATGGATCTGGGGCTGAAGCGGGAATTGTTCGACAGTTTTCTCGAGTACCAGGCGCTGATGGCGAAACAGTTTCAAAGGCTGCAAGCCACGTACGGTTTCACCATCGTCAATGGCAACCGCTCAGCCGACGAAATCACCCTGGAGTTGCGGCACAAGATCGAAACCGTGCTCGCGGGAAAAACGGCGGGACCGCTGTGAACGGCGTCACGGGAAAGTAACTTGAGGATCGACACAGACAACTTCATCATCACGCCTTCACGCAACCGCCGACTTGGCAACGAATGCTGAACCGGCGCAGCGACTGGAAATTTTATGGCCGACACGAATGGCAAAGCCGAGCACCTGATCGGAGTCGATCTGGGCGGGACCAAAATTCTGGCCGGTGTTTTCTCACCGCAACTGAAATGCCTCGGCCGCACCAAGGTCAGCACCAAGCCCCAGCGCGGGCACGATGAAGTCATCGAACGCATCGCCCGCTGCGTCAAAGACGCCGTGGATGAATGCGACATGGACTTGAAGCAGATCAAAGGCGTCGGCGTCGGCGCGCCCGGCGCGGTCGATCCCGAAAGCGGGCGCGTGATCTTCGCGCCGAATCTCGCCTGGGAGGACGTGCCGTTGAAAAAGGAGCTGGAAAAGGAATTGGATCTCCCGGTGTTCGTCGAGAACGATTGTCACGTTTGCACGCTGGGCGTCCACGACGTCGAGTTGAACCGCAAGCCGCGCCACATGATCGGCATTTTTTTGGGCACCGGGATCGGCGGCGGTTTAATTATTGACGGCAAATTATACTCCGGTTTCAACCAGACCGGCGGCGAAGTCGGCCACATGGTGCTCGAAATCGCAGGGCCAAAATGCAGTTGCGGCAACCGCGGCTGCTTCGAGGCGTTGTCCAGCCGCGCTTCGATTTTTCGCAAAATTCAAAACGCGGTCAAAGACGGCGAACAAACCGTGCTGACTGAAATGCTCGGCAAGGATTTGGAAAACCTGCGCAGCGGCGATTTGCGCAAAGCGATCAAGCGCGGCGACAAGTTCGTCGAGCGCGTTGTCGAGGAAGCCGCCGAGTACACCGGCATCGCCGTCGCGAACTTGATCAACATCTGCAATCCCGAAGTCGTCGTGCTCGGCGGCGGACTCATCGAGGCGCTCGCCGACGAAATGATGGCCATCATCATTGAGACGGCGAAGGACTACGCGATGCCTGGCACCTTCAAAGGCACCGAGATCATCGCCACCAAACTCGCCGATGATGCCGGCATTTTTGGCGCGGCGGTGCTCGCCCGGATGCGTACGCGCAAAAGCGGCGACGCAGACTGAAGCGGCGCATGGAAAATTGCAGTGCTGCGCCCGAAGCCTCCGCATTTACCAAGCCGTCCGCAGCGGGCGCGGTTCGGCGGGCGGTGATCGACGTCGGCACCAACTCAGTAAAACTCCTCGTAGCCGATGTCCGCGGCGCGACGGTGTTTCCGCTGTTGGAGCGCAGCGAGCAAACCCGGCTGGGACGCGGTTTCTACGAAACACACCGGCTCCAACCCGACACGATTCAACAAACCGCACGCGCCGTCGCCGCGTTCGCGGCGGTCGCGAAGTTATTGCAGCCAGTCTCCACGCGTGTGATCGCCACGAGTGCCGCCCGCGAAGCCGTGAACCAAAATGAGTTGCTGGCCGCGATTCGGACTGCCTCCAGCCTGCAAGCGGAAATTATTTCCGGTGACACCGAAGCCGATTGGGCCTTTCGCGGCGTGACAACGAATCTCGCTCTCGCGAACGTCCCGCTGCTGATTGTCGATGTCGGCGGTGGGAGCACGGAGTTCATCCTTGGCCAGGGCAGTGTGCGCCTCTTCTCGCGGAGTTTCCCCATCGGCTCGGTGCGCTTGCTCGAACGTTTTCCCGTTTCCGATCCGCCAACTGAGAGCGAACGCATTCATTTGCAGGTGTGGCTTGAGGAATTTCTGACGCGCGAAGTCGAACCAGAACTGGCTCCGCGCTTGAAGAAGCTCAACACGGGCGAGATCCGTTTGATCGGCACCGGTGGTACTAGCACGATCCTGGCACGCGTGCGAACCGGTTTGAATGATTTTGATCGTGACCGCATCGAGGACGTGCGGCTTGAACGCGAAAGCGTCTTTGCGGAAACAATGCGGTTTTGGAAATTGTCTCTGGTTGAGCGAAAAAAAATCATCGGTCTGCCACCGAATCGCGCCGACGTGATTTTGGCCGGCTCCGCGATCTGGCTCGCAATCATGGAGCGGTTTAATTTTTTCAAAGCCGGCGTCAGCACGCGGGGGCTTCGCTTCGCCGCGTTGCTGGACACGACTTCCGTTACTTGAAAGCAACGCAGCTTCAAACCCTGTCGCCGCAATCTGCACGGGCGGCTTTGCCTTCACGTTCGCCGCGACGACGAAGTTGACGAGTGCCCAGCATGAAGCGACCATTGCTTGCGTCGCCATGACTACGGCCAACAAAATCACCATCCTGCGCATTCTGCTCGTGCCGTTTTTCGTCGTGCAGATGATTTACTACGAGGAAGGCGGCGAGGAGTTGAACCGGCTGCTCGCGATTCTGTCGTTTGCCATCGCGGCCATCAGCGATGGCGTGGATGGCTACATCGCGCGCCGCTACAACCAGCGCAGCGAACTGGGAGCCGTGCTCGATCCGCTGGCGGACAAGCTCCTGCTCGTCTCGGCAATCATCTTGTTGACGATTCCAAACCGCAACATCGGCAACCTGCCGTTGTGGCTCACCGCGACCGTCGTCGGCCGCGACGTGATCATTCTCATCGGCCTCGTCGTCATCTACTACGCCGTCGGCAAAGTAAACGTGCGTCCGCGCCTGACCGGCAAGGCCGCCACCGTCCTGCAAATGATTTCCGTCTTGTGGGCCTTGTTGAAATGGCCGGTCAACTGGGCATTTGTTTGGGCGCTGGCGGCGGCAGTTTGCACCGGCCTGTCGGGAATTTTTTACGTTTTCGATGGCGTTGGCCAGTTGAGCCGCAGCCCGTCCAGTTCGCCCGCGCCGAAACAGACCCACGAGGACTAAACCCGAATTCCGAAATTGAAATTGCCGCCAAGAACACAAAGCTCGCAAAGAGAAGATCGAAGAAGCCATGACAGCAGAAAAAATCCGAACACCATTTTACCTTCAAGATCAGCCCGCCTTTCTATGTGCTCTTTGTGTTCTCTCGTGGCCAACTTCGGTTTTCGGCCTAAACCGAACCCGAAGTTGAATTGGAAGCGCGCTCCCGCAGAAAAAAATCACCGTGGTTGTTCTACTCGCACTGTCCTATCCACTCGAATATCTGTCACCGTTTGCTTCTCACCGCCGGGCCAGATGATCTCGACTTCGTCCACGTGATCGACTTTGCCGAGACCGAACGTGACCGGCAATTCCGACTGCGATAAGTAGCTCCGCGTCGGCATCACTTGGCGCGACTGCGTCAATCCGCCCGCGCGAACTTTGACCCACGCCCCGATGGCGTCGTGATTGCACTTCGTGCCGATCAATTTCAAGCGTAGCCAGTGATAACCGAGCTTTTGATCGTTTCGTAACAGTAGTGGTGGCCCGCCGGTTTGCGTCAACACCACATCGAGATCGCCATCGCCGTCGATGTCCGCGAAAGCGCAGCCGCGTCCGACAATGGGCTTGAACAAATCCGCGCCACTCTGTTCCGCCGTCACGTTCACGAACCCGCCACGCTTGCCTCCACCCGCGTTCCAAAAAAGCTGCGCGGGCTGGAGATAGCTCTGACTCTTTTGAATCTTCGAGATCTCTTCTTCGAGATGGCCGTTGGCCGTTAGCAGGTCGAGCCAGCCGTCAAGGTCGTAATCGAAAAAGAAAATGCCGAACTTCAACAGCAGCCGGCTCGCGGGTCCGATGCCTTCGGGAATCGCTTCGTCGGTAAAATTCGTCGCGTCACGCTGCGAGACGTAAAGCGCGGTCATCTCGTTGGCGAAGTTGCCGATGGCGATGCCGAGCGTCGCGTCGTTGCGATAACGAGCCGCGTCGATGCCCATCGCGCCGCGCGTGTTGCCGTAACTGTCGAACGCCACGCCCGAAAGCGCGCCGACTTCCGAAAAGGTTCCATTTCGGTTGTTGTGAAAGATAAAGTTTTGCACCGTGTCGTTCGCGACGACGAGGTCAATCCAGCCGTCACCGTCGAGATCGACGGGCGCGACGCCGAGCGCCTTGCCAACGGGAACGCCCGTCGCGGGATTCTTGATTTGAATGCCGCTCTTTTCGGAAACATCCGTGAAACGCTCGCCGCCGTCGTTGTGATAGAGCCGCGAGAAGGTGCCTTGAAAATTCATCGGCGGCCCGTACGCGCGCGTCTTGCCGTCGATCTTGAAGCCCAGTTCAGCGTCGATTTCCTTCGACCACTTCACGTAATTGCCGACGAACAGATCGAGCTTGCCGTCGTTGTCGTAATCAACCCACGCGCAGGTCGTGCTCCAATCCGCCGCCGACCCGCCGACGCCCGCGTCCATCGTCACTTCAGCGAACTTGCCATTGCCCAGATTGTGGAAGAGATGACTGCCGCCAACGCCGGAAACAAAAACGTCCACCCAACCGTCATTGTCGTAATCGCCGACAGCCACGCCCGTGCCGTAAAAACTCACGGCTAGACCGGCGCTGGAGGTCACGTCTTCGAACCGGCCCGTGCCGTCATTGCGATAGAGCGCCATCGTCGTCGGTTGCTTGCCGGCGGGAATGTGACCGGGCCAATAAGTCGAGTTCACCAGCAGCAAATCCTGATCGCCGTCGTTGTCGAAATCGAAAAACGCGCAACCGCTGCCCATCGACTCCGGCAGAAGTTTGTCACCGTACGCGCCGCTGTTGTGAACGAACGTGATGCCAGCGGCGGTCGTGATGTCCGTAAATTTCACCGCCGGCACTCCGGCCTTGGCGGTGGCTTGCGCGACGGGCGCGGAGATGGCGGTCATCTTGGGCGCGGCGGCCTTGGGCTTGCGCTTCAGCCAGAAAACAACTCCGCCGCCGATGACCGCCAGCACGACGAGCGCGATGAGCGAGCCGCGAAACGCGCGGCCAATCACCTTGTCATCGTAATGCGCCAATTCTTCCTGTTCGTTGGTGGGTTTGGGGTTTGGGTTGTTCATGGGATTGTAAAAAATTTGAATAATTGGGTAGCATTGACTCAATGGATACCTGCTCTGGCTACAGCATCTGGATCGACGTTAGTCAAAGCTTCACGTGCCTGTTTGACGATGTTTGAATTGCTTGAAGAGAGGCAACCAAGAAGAAGCGGCACTGCGGAAACCGCATTGGCACCAAGCTCGCCCAGAGAATCAAGAGCACCGATGCTGACTTCCCAATCGTCATTTGTCACAATCGCAAACAAAGCAGGCAGGTACGGAACCGCGTTGCTTCCATGGCGGCCAAAAGAAAATGCCGCTGCCGCCCGCACGTCTTTTTCTGGGTCACGCAGACTGGCTTCCAAAATGGGTAATACTTGAATTGGTGAGTTTGTGAACCTGCTCAACAAAAATATGCTTTCATATCGGATCTTTGAATTCGCGTTGGTGGCGGATCGGATCGCGACTGTCAGTGCCTCTGGCGGCGGAGAAACAAACACGCCAAGCAGATCGAGTGCGCCCGTCGCCATCGCAACGTTGGTCGAAACGGCGACTTCAACCAGCGCGTGACCGGCGTGTGGTTTCATCTGGCGCAGAGCTGCCGCCGCGTTCAACCTCCCATAGCGACCCATATCAACCGCGGGCACTAGCAATGGAATCGCGTTGGTCGCTGCGTCGCCCAATGCCTGAAGACCGGCCAACCCAGCGAAAGATTCAGGTAAGGCAAACCGAGGTATGCGTACCTGGCGCGGGAGATACCTGATGCTCATTCGATAGGCCCAGCGACGCCCAACGGATTCTCGATTTGTCACTGAGTGGACGAGGAATGGGATTGCGTTCGTTCCGATTGTCTTGATTGCCATGCGGGCATTCTCAGATTCGATTGAACCTCGTTTCTTTGAAGCGAATTCCCTCGTCCAATAACTCAGTGGCTTGCCTCGATAAACCGGCTCGCGCGGCGGAAGCGTGAAAAAAAACAACGCGATAAAAGCACCCGCGACACACAACCCGACAGCCAAGGGAAACCGCAAGCCATGACTCTCGCGACGCTTTTCGTTTTCGGGCGGGAGATTCATGACCGTGCCAATTGCACCACTTCATCCGCGCAGGCCCACGACGTCGTGAAACCGGAACCGCCGTGGCCGTAGTTGTGAATCACCGCACGGCCGTTCGTCGGCTGTTCCAGTTCCAGTCGAACTTCCGCGCGGCCCGGGCGCAAACCAACTTTGTGCGCGAGCAGATTAAAATCCTTCAACAACGGCTGAATCGCCGCGCAGCGCTGGATGACGTCGGCGGCAATGTCCGCGCGCGGTTCGCGGCTCCAATCATTTTCCTGCACCACACTGCCGAGCAAAACATGATCACGTCGCGGCACGACGTACGTGGGCGCGGGACCATCGGCGACTTCAACGATGGCCGTGCCGATGCCGTCCGGTTTGCGAACCCAGACGGCTTCGCCGCGAATGGGAAAAACTTTTTCGTCGCGAACCAGTTCGCGCGCGCCCACGCCGGAGCAATTCACGATCAGCGAAAATTCCTCCGGCACGTCTGCAAGTGAACGAAGCGTTGCCTCCTGAATCTCGCCGCCGAGTTTGGCGAAACGGTCGAGTAGGTACGGCATGTAAACTGACGAGTCGATGAGCGGGATTTCGATTTTGTAGCCCGCCTGAAAACGTTTGCCCAACTCCGCGCGCTCCAATGTCGTGAACGGAATGAAGCCATCGCACCACCACGGCGGCGGGGCGGGTTGATCGAAGTATTGGAAGAGCGGGACCATCACGACGCCGGTCTCCGGCGTCTGCGCGAGGCGGCTAAACTCGGCATGACTGGCGCGCGCCCACGCAAGGACGCGGTCAACCGGGAAGGCCCGAAACGGCATCCAGAGCGCTGGCGCAACATCGGACGTCGTGTTCGGCGTGCGTTCGCGCGCGAGAATCGTCACGCGCCAGCCAGCTTCGAGCAGGCACACCGCGGAAGTAAGTCCGATGACGCCCGCGCCGATTATGGCGACTTTGGAATTGTCTCGCGCACTTTTCACTTCCGTTTCTTTCCAAGCTTTTCGAGAAACTCTTTGATCTTTGCTAATTCAGCCGCGCTTAATCTGGGATCATCAGGTAAACCATCTTCAAGTCCTCTGGCCGTCTTCTTAGGTGGTCTAGGTGGACCACCGGCTGGTGCAGACTGTGTTTTAGGCGTCCGTCGATGTGCCGAATCACTCATTTGCTCTCACACCTGACACGACATCCGAGTCGTGAATAACCTGAAAGGCTGGCTCACTTCGCCACCAAGCCCTTCTTGTCAGAGGACGTGCCATTCAGTTCCAGCGCACCTTCGCGTTGCAACGAATAAATTACAGTGGCTTGCGCCGCGTGGTCGGCAGCAGGATTCGCGCGACGGGCGTTGGCGATGGCCCGGTCACGCGCATTAGAGTCCGGACGATAACGCTCATGCAATTGGCGATGTTCGGTGGCGAGTTTTTCGTCGCCGAGTTGCGAATAGATCAACGCGAGGTTGTAGTGCGCCGCGAGATTTTCCGAATCGAGCGCAAGCGTTTTTTTGAATTGTTCGAGCGCAAGTTGCAGGAACTCGTTTTGTCGCGCTCGGTTGGCTTCGCCGCGCTCCTGCTTGGCGCGCTCGAAATAAGTTTGGCCCAGCTCGTTGAGCACTTCGTAATCCTGGCTGAAATCGAAACCGCGCTGATCGAGTTCTGGATAGCGGTCTTCGAGGATGCTGCGGAACTCGGTGATCGCCTTGTCGAGATAGCCGTTCTGTTTGTTCACGCGGCCGTTGAGCCACGCGATCGTCCAGCGATTGCCGGGCGGATTGAAGAGGTTCGTGTTGTTTGCGCGTTGCAGCGCGGCGACCGCGTCCTCGAGCCGGCCTTCTTTCTCAAACACGCGCGCCAGGTTGAGCGGGCCGTCCGCGCGACCGAGTTTCTCAACCTGCTCGAAGGCTTGCGCGGCCTGAATCAACTCACCTTTCTCCGCGCCCACGTTGCCTTCGAGCAAGAGGCCGATGCCGTAATCGTTCCAGCGTTGCCATTCTGGAATTTCAGATTTGGAATTTGAAATTGCAGACGCGCCGACGCCTTCGACCGGAAAAGTCAGACGATCGCTCGCGATGGTGCGAATGGGCAAATCGTTGGCGACCTGGAATGGCACGCCGTTCGTGTAACCGCGACCGAGCACGTAGTTGAGATACACGGTGTCGAACTTGCGGTACTGCAATTTCACTTCAACCGTCAGCGGCGCGTCGGCGTCGGGCGGAACGGTGAGCGAGTAGTGAGCGACCTGGCCCGCGCCGGGCGGCAGTTGATGATCGTAGAGCGGCACGAAAATGTCCTGCGGATTGCGGCGGTCGATGCGGTTGCCGTCCTTGTCGAGCATATAGACGTTGATGAAGTGCGACCACGGATCGACCTGGTTGTGGTCACCCAACCCGCCGCTGCGGCCGACGGTGCGACTGCCGCTCGTGACTTTCGCATCGACCCAGACTTCGTTGGAATCGACCGTGCCTTGAGTGAAATGATGGCCGAGTTTCACGGTGCGGAGGACGACTTCGAGCAGATAGGTTTTGCCGCGCTTGAGCATCGGCACTGTGGGGCGGAGCGGCGCGATGAGCGGGCTGTCGATCGTGCCGCCTTCCTTCACGCCAAAGATGTCCACGCGCAGCGAGCCTTTGCCGAATTCCTCGTGCCGCTTCACGACATCCGGCTGACCGCGCAAATGGGCAATGCCGGTGTTTGCCGAGGGGAACAAGTGATCGTGGATCGAGAGTTTGTTGGTGCCATTGAAAAATTGCGCCCCGAAATCCGCGGACGCTTGAAGCGGCATGTGGCAGTTGTTGCAATTCGGCTCGGCCTTCGGCGGATAATAAAAACTGCGCGCCCCGTGCCCCGACGCGCCGCTTAGGAGGAACGTGTCGTAATGATTCTGTCCGCGCAGCCAGTCTTTGTAGTGATTGACCTCGTAGGGCAGGCTGACCTTGTGACAAGCGGAACAAAACTCCGCCGATTTGTGCAGTGGCTTCAGAAAAGTCTTTTTGTGGAACTCCGGCTTGGCCTTGACCAGTTGCTCGTTCACGAAGGCCAGCAGCTTGTTCGTGCTGTAGGCAAACGGATAATGCGTCGGCTCCTCGATAGTGTAGTCGGCGTTGCCGCGCGTGCTGTTGACATGCGTGATCGCGTGACACGAGGTGCAGGTGATGCCGGCCTGGCCCGTCGGATGATTATCGAGATCGAAATTCGGATCGTCGAAAGCGCCGCTGAAGAATGGCACGATGTCGTGACAACCAGCGCACCAGCGCGACGCTTTCACATTGCCGTCCCGCTTGAGGGCGACCGCGCGGGTTTCTTTCACGCTGAAAAGATACGGTTTGTTGTTGAACGAGCTGAAGTGATGCGCGCTGTGGAACCAGCCTTTGTAGGCGTCTTCGTGGCAGCGCAGGCAATAGTCATCCATCATCAACGTCTTTGCCGGAATGAATTTGCCGGACGCGGTGCGTGCGAGTGACGGCTCAAAATACTTTGTGCCTTCTTTGGGACCGATCTGGCCTTTCTTCGGGTGCTGCGAGTGTAGGAAAACCATCGACAGCACGACAACGCCAACCGCCACCGCCCAGCGCACGCCGATTTGCCACTTGATGCGCGGCCCCGCCAGCCGGTGCAGGACGTAAAGCCACACCGCCAGCAACGGCGTGATGACGTGCGCCCAATACAACGGCGAACGCAGGCGTGGATCTTTGATGACGAAAAAATCGAAACGCATCAACGCGACACCGGTGAAGAGCAGCACGAGACTGGTGAGAAACAGCGCGTTACCGACGACGACCGCGCGGCGATTGGATCGCTCATGCGCGTTCTTGAAATGAATGACGCCGAAGACAATCACCGGCAGCACGATCAGGAGTCCAAGCACAAGGTGAAGACCGAACATCACCATGTAGAAATAGTTTTGGTAGGTGATGCCTTTGTTCAGCCATTCGAGGAAAGTGATGCTCGAAAGATAGGCGGAGTTTGCGCCAAGCGCCGCGAAGAGTGCGAAGATCACGTACAGCAAGATCCGCAAACGCGGCCCCACGGCACGCACGTATTTTTTCCGCGTCGCCGGGGCGTCACTATTTCCGTTCATACAACTGGCAAAGCTGGTTGAGTGTCATCGACGATCTGTATGCCACGCTTGACGGGCCAAGCAAACTGGAAAGCTAGTGGGAATGCTGCAATTCGCCACGAGTCCGGGGCGAAGTGGAGAAAACCTGGGGTGAAGCGGCGAGGCGTCGGCATCGGAAGCGCTCAAGCGTTGCGCGCGTACAGCCTGGTGATGGCGCGGTTGTCCGGCCTCAGCTTGACTTTGAATTTACCAAACTTCATTTTCACCCTCGCTGGCTGGGAAAAATTCGCAGCCGTCGATCGCTTTATGAGTCATCCGCACAATTTGTTTAACTCGCTCCAAACCTTCGACCTCGGCAACGGCAAGTCCGGCCAGTTCTATTCTCTTCCCGCGCTGGAAGCCGCCGGTGTCGGGCCGATTTCGCGCCTGCCCGTGAGCGTCCGAATCGTGCTGGAATCCGTGCTGCGCAACTACGACGAGAAGAAGGTCAGCGAAGCGAACGTGAAGGAGCTCGCGAACTGGAAGCCGAACGAGACGCGCACCGCTGAAATTCCCTTCGTGGTCGCGCGCATCGTCTTGCAGGACTTCACCGGCGTGCCGCTGCTCGTGGACCTCGCGGCGATGCGTTCCGCCGTCGCGAAGCTCGGCAAGAATCCCAAGATCATCGAGCCGCTCGTGCCGGTGGATCTCGTCGTGGATCACTCGGTGCAGGTGGATGCGGCGGGCGCGGCGGATTCGTTCACGAAGAACCTGGAGATCGAATTTCAGCGCAACCGCGAGCGCTACCAGTTTTTGAAATGGGGCATGCAGGCGTTCGACACCTT
>JACPZS010000053.1 GCA_016195385.1 Verrucomicrobiota bacterium | reverse complement strand
GACACCGTCTGCCAGCCGACCAAGCAGCGACAGACCGCCGCGATTGAGCTGGCGCAGCAGAGCGACGTCGTCATCGTGATCGGCGGTGCGCACAGCAACAATACGCGGGAATTGGTCACGACTTGCCAGCGCCATTGCGCCCGCGTGCATCACGTGCAAACCGCCGCCGATTTGCGCCGCGCGTGGTTCGACAACGCGAGCACCGTAGGAATCACCGCGGGCACGAGCACGCCGGACAGCGTGATTGATGCCGTCGAGCAGGCAATCGTCCGGTTGACGGCGATGAAGGAGGCCGCATGAACACCATCTCACCGATGCAGCCTTTCACTTGCGCCGCAGTCTCGGTGCCGCAAGCAAGCACGGCAGGCGAGATCGCTCACCGCTTGCCCACACCACGTGAAGCCAGTGTAAAAGACCACGCTTCGTGGACGTGGCTCACGGTTGTCCTTTACGCGCTGGCGATGGCGTGGGTGGAATCCGCCGTCGTCTTCTACCTGCGCTCGCTGATTGATCGTCTCGTGCCCTTCCAACCCAACCCGCTGCCCTTCGCTGGTGGCTTCGGGTTCGCGGAAATCGTGCGCGAAGTGGCGACGATGGTGATGTTGCTCGCCGTCGGCTGGCTGGCGGGGCGCACGTGGCGCAGCCGGCTCGCGTACGCGCTGCTCGCGTTCGGTGTGTGGGACATTGCGTATTACCTCTGGCTCGTGCCACTCACGGGCTGGCCGTTGTCGCTCACGGATTGGGACATTCTCTTTCTCATCCCGCTGCCGTGGTGGGGACCGGTCTGGGCACCCGTGTCCATCGCCGTGCTGCTGATCCTCTTCGGTGCCCTCGTCGCGCGAAACGACACACCGGAAAATCCTTTGTGGCCCGGAAAAACATCGCTCGTCGCCGCGTTCGCCGGAATAATGCTTTCGCTCTATGTTTTCATGGCAGACGCGATCCATCTCCTCGCCCACGGCGGCAACACCGCACAACTTCGTGACCTGCTGCCGCAATGGTTCAACTGGCCGCTGTTCCTGGTCGCGCTCGGCCTGCTTGCAATGCCGGTGGTAGAAGTAATCCGTCGGGTTTGGATTTCAGGCGCCATCGCTCGAAACCAACATTGCGGCCGGCATTCACCGGAATTCAATTGCGCTCCATAGCGCCAGCAAATGCTTCATCACCGCTCACCATCTTCGCCGAAAAATCAGTGACCGCCTTCGCACACATCCGCCAGGTGCCCGAGCTGTTGCGCGGCGAAGCGAACGTGATCAACTCTTGGATCGAGCGTCCCACTGCGAACCGGGTTTTGTTTTGCTTCGCCGTGATTTTGATCGGCGCGGGAGCATTCGGGGCGGCAGTCGGAATTTGGCGTGCGCCGCTGCAATCCATTTATACTGCGGTAAAATTTCCCATGCTCGTCCTGCTCACGACGCTCGGCAACGCGTTGCTCAACGGCATGCTTGCGCCATTGCTCGGACTCGACCTCGCCTTCCGCCAATCGCTCGTCGCGATCTTGATGAGCTTCACCATTGCTGCTGCGATCCTCGGCGCGTTCAGTCCGCTCATCTTCTTTCTCGTTTGGAACACGCCGCCGCTGTCGGCGCGCGCGCAGGCCGGCTCGGCGTACAGCGTTGTACTGTTGGTGCAAGTCGCGGCCATCGCGTTTGCCGGCATTGCGGCCAATCTCCGTTTGCTCCAATTGCTCCACCGTCTCAGCGGCAGTTCGGCCATCGCGCAAAAGATCATGTTCACCTGGCTTGCCGGCAACTTGCTCCTTGGCAGCCAGCTCTCATGGAACCTGCGGCCCTTCGTCGGCTCACCCGGCCTGCCCGTCGAATTTCTGCGCAAGGAAGCGTTCCAGGGCAATTTTTTTGAAAGCGTTTTCTTCGCCGCGCGGCAACTTGTGTCGCCGCCGACTCGCACCTTAAAGAAAATTTAGCCTGCACCATTATGAAAAAAATCATTGTACGGCCAGCGATCGTGGCAGGATTCATCCTGCTGATCCCCTTGTGGGGAAACCATTTCGTCGAAGGATGGAACTGGGGTCTTCGCGGCTTTGCTCTTGTCGGCATTCTCCTCTTCGGCGCTGGTCTCATGTGTGAACTGGTGGCGAAGAAAATGAACAACACGACATACCGATTAGCCGTCGGCATTGCGGTGTGGACAGCGTTCCTCCTCACTTGGGGGAACTTCGTCCAAATGGCTGACGTCACTCCTGCCGCCGCGATGTATTTTGGGGTGCCCATTGTGGGGGTCATCGGTGCCGCCTTGGCGCGCTTGCAGCCAAATGGCATGGCACGCGCCTTGTTCGCCACCGCGCTCGCTCAAGCGTTGGTCCTGGCGGTCGCACTGATCATGATGCTCACTCGAAAGCCTCAGGTTGCCTCCTGGACACCGCCTGAATTGAGGGGGTTTGGTGGGAATGCGTTCTTCGCGATGCTGTTTGTCGCATCGGCGTTGTTGTTTCGACGCGCCAGCACCATGAACTCTAACTCAACCATGACCGAACTATGAACGACTCAAACCCAACCTCCCTGCCGCCTATCATTTCGTCGTCAATCTCGCCGACCTCGCCGCTCGGCGAATCTCCCGATGATCGCGTTCCGGTCGCGGGCATCGTTGGAGCCATCGAAGCCATCCTGCGCCAGCCACGGCGAGTGATGTTCCAACTCGGCAACGGCAACGCCGGGGCGTTGCTCGCCGTGTTGCTCGCCCTCACCGTGGTTTGCACGCTCGCTTATGGCGTCGTCGTCGGCACGTTCTCCGGCGGCACTCAACTTTGGGCCGCGCCGCTCAAGATCGTCGCCGGCCTGCTCATCTCCGCGCTAATCTGCCTGCCGAGCCTGTACATTTTCTCCTGCCTCGGCGGTTCGACTGCGCGGCTGGTCGAAGTAATCGGCCTGCTCGCCGGTCTGCTCGCGCTCATGACCGTGTTGCTGATCGGCTTCGCGCCGGTAGCGTGGGTCTTTTCGCAATCGACTTCGTCGCTCCCCGTGATGGGCGCGCTGCACCTTTTCTTCTGGTTTATCGCAACGTGTTTCGGGTTGCGATTTTTGTGCGCCGGCTTCGCGCATCAGCAGATCAAATCGACGGCGGGTCTGAACGTCTGGATCGTCATCTTCCTTCTCGTCGCCGTGCAAATGACCACCGCCTTGCGGCCAATCCTCGGCCGGGCCGACACGCTGCTGCCAACCGAGAAAAAGTTTTTCCTCCAACACTGGTCCGCGTGCATGGACAAGCGGCCACCCAAACAATGAACAACTCCTCCAACGTGACCGAGCACAGACTCTCCCGTCCCGTGCTCGCCTTGGTGTTCTCAACGCTCGTGGGTATCGCGCTCGTCTGCATCCGTTTTCTCGCTACCGGACGGGAGCAGCTTCATCTCGTGTGGAACCTTTTCCTCGCATGGCTGCCGCTGATTTTCGCGTTGAACGTCCAGCGTCAACTGCGCGCGGCATCACCGCGCCGTTGGAAAATTTTCTGCGCCGCGAGCGCGTGGCTGATCTTTTTCCCGAACGCGCCCTACATCTGCACCGACCTCGTTCACCTCACGCCGCCGCGCGCGGGCAACTTCTGGATCGATCTGGTTTTGATCCTCCTGTTCGCGATGAACGGATTGATGCTCGGTTTTGTTTCACTCTATCTCATGCAAGACGTGGTCACACGGAAGCGCGGCGCGGTCGCAGGCTGGAGTTTTGCCGCGCTCGTAATCGGGCTCAGCGCCCTGGGCGTTTACATCGGCCGCTTCTTGCGCTGGAACAGTTGGGATCTCCTGACCAATCCTTTGAATGTCTTTCAACATCTCTTCGAGTGGTCGGCGAATCGGCCCACTCTTGAGCATCTCGTCATGTTCACGGCGCTGTTCGGCACATTCCTCTTCCTCGCCCATGTGATGCTTTACGCGCTGACGCATCTCCATCCGGGCACGACCAATGAATCCGTGAGAGACAGATGAACACTCTTCGTCGTTGGAATTCGCAGTGCCGTCAAATCTCACGGACGGCAATTCAATCCCAAACGTATTTCTCATCCCATTCGATCTCGTGCTTGCGCAGCAACGCGCGCAACTCGTCCTGAAATCCAATCTTGCGGTGATGCTCCTCCTGTCCGGCGATGTATTGCTTCACCTGTTCGAGATTGGATTGGCTCACGGAGAAATCCGCGTAGCCGCCTTGCCATTCGAAGTCGGCGCAATCGTGACCGCGTTCCTTCAGCCAGAGATTCGAGACGCGTTTCAATTCCTTTACCCATTCGGCCTGCGTGATGGTGCGTCCGAAGCGCGCGAGCAGATGGACGTGGTCTTCCACGCCGCCGACGAGGAGGGGCGGGCAATCGAGTTGTTTGGAGACACCGCCGAGGTACGAGTGGAGCGCGTCGCGCGCGGGTTTGTCGCGCAGGAGCGGTCGGCGGTCTTTGGTGGAGAAGACGAGATGAATGTAAACGGCGGAAAGGGATTGGGGCATGAGGGAAGGATGCCAAATCGGAAGAGGTTCGCCAGCGTGAATCGGCGTTGCGAATCGGTGTTCAATCCCAAAGGGATTGTGTCCTCCAGCCCAGGGTTGCGAGGAACGAGCTACCCTGGGTTATCGTCCAACAAATCATCAACCGCAACGCGGTTGTGGCGAAGGTCGCGCGCGATGGACGGGCGGGATGTGTGGCCATCTGCAAAAACCCGCAACCGCTTTGCGGCTGGGAGGATTGTTGACTTGCCAGTGAATGAGCCACACATGAACATCCTTGCCATGAATCCAATTCAAGTTCCGCCCGACGGCGGCAAGCAGGTGAACATCTTTGGCAAAGCCATGCTCATCCGCGTGCATGGACGCGACACCGGCGGTTTGCTGGCTGTGGTCGAAACGCACGACAAGCTGGGCGACGGTCCGCCACCGCACATCCACCGCCGCGAGGACGAGACGTTTCAAGTGCTCGAAGGCGAATACGAGTTCACCGTCGGAGGCAAAACCATTTCCGCCAAACCGGGCACGACCCTGTTTGCGCCGCGCGACATCGCGCACACCTACCGTTATCTCGGCCAGACGCCCGGCCGGCTCATGTGCGTCATCACGCCGGCGGGCTGCGAGGGATTCTTTGAGGAAATCGGTGCGCTGAGTCCGCAGCAACAGCAGGACATCCCGCGCGTCACGGAGATCGCGAAAAAATTCGGGCTGGAAATCCTGCCGCCGCCCGGCAAATGAGCGGTCTGGTTTTTCATCCGACCAAAAAATTATGCCGACGGAAAAAGAAATCATCCGCGCCGGCCAGATTGAGATCCGCTTTCTCCTCGAAAGCAAAGACTCCAACGGCCAGTTGGCCATGTTTGAGTTCACCGTCCCGGCGGGCGCGAAAGTGCCCGTGCCGCATTCGCACGAACGCTACGACGAAACCATTTACGGACTGGAAGGCGTGTTGACGTTCACCGTCAATGGCCAGCCGGTGGACATCGCCGCGGGTGACACTTGTTTCATTCCACGTGGCGCGGTGCATGGCTTCAACAATCTGAAGCCGTCAAACGCCAAAGGCCTGGCTGTCGTGACGCCCGCGCTCATCGGCCCGGAGTTCTTTCGTGAAATGGCCGCCATCATCAACGCCGGCGGCCCGCCGGACGTGGAAAAACTCAAAGCCGTGATGAACCGGCACGGACTCGTTCCCGCTCCGCCGCAGAAATAAATCGGCGCGCTGATTAAACCAACTCAGCTTCAAGACGCTCCAGCTTCTCGCGTCGAATGTCCAAAGCTGGAGCTTCGACTTGAACGCGTTCGGGGAACTCGCTGTAAGTCTGACCGTCGAGCGATCTGCCAGTGGTGGATTTTCGAACACCGCCCCATTGCTTGAAGAAGAATGCAACCCCTGCTTTCTGGCATTGAGCATGAACACTTCGAACCCATGCGGCATTCATTAGACGAGCCCCCGGGCCGCTCTCCCCACCAACGATGACCCAATTGATGTCTTTGAGTTTAATCGGGCCGAGATGTTCCAAGAGCGGTTCAACTGAGAGGAAACGGACTTTAGCTGGCGCTTGGCGCAGCAAATCAATGCGCGGCAAACCATGCTGCCGGTTTTCAACGCTGACTCCCCACCAGATGTGATTTTGCTCCGCTGCGAAACGAAGTTTTCCCTTGAGCAAGCTCTGGAGGCGGTCTGCCCGCTTGGTCAGAACTTGATAGGTGTGCCAGTTCGCGGCCTTCATCACGCGAGCGACAGAGACGATGTAGTCATCCGGCACGTCCTTGTGGAAAAGGTCGCTCATCGAGTTCACAAAGATCATCCGGGAGGTTCCCCAGCGAAGCGGGTCGCCAAGTTTCTCGGGAACGAGCCGCAGGTCGAAGCCAAACTCAAACGGATGGCCAAGCACGCCTCGAAACCGTTCGGCGAATGTCTCGGCGTAGCAATGGGTGCAACCCGGACTAATCTTGGTGCAGCCGCGAACGGGATTCCAAGTTGCGTCAGTCCACTCGATTTTCGATTTGTCGCTCACAGCAAAGTTTGGTGAATCAAGATTCGCTCAATTTTGTCTTCGGGGAAAGAACCTTTCCTTCGCCCCTCAGCACTCTCGATTTCCAAAACGCCACGCCCTTCCAATTCGCGGAGCAAGGGTTTTGAGTTGGTGAAAGGCGTTTCATTTAGAGCGTAATCGCGGAAGTCGGCATACAGTCTCCATTTGCCAGACAATGAGCGCTGCATTCTTTCAGCCCAAATTGCTGGCGCATCAAAATCAAAGCGCAACAACTCTTGTCCTACCGTATCGTCCGAAAACGAATATGCGCCTGTTTGGTCAACTGTCCTCATGGCTTCTTTCATCTTTTCCAAGCCGAGCGGGTGCTGGCTGGCAAACACAAGATGGTAGTTCAACTGGCCTTCTCGGGAATTCATCGCGAAGGCGAAGACATACTTGGCCACGGTCTTGAGCCGCTTCTTATACAAGGCAAGAACTTGGGCTGAGAGCTTCGCCATTGGAAGTTTTGGATCGAGCTCGCTGCGCCAGCTTGCGTCGCCAAACAACACGTCGAGATGTGTCTGATTCTTCTCGAACGCCTGAGCTGTCACCAGACGACCAATGCCGTCGGAGTCCAGATTGAGCAAAACCTCACAACTCTTGTAGCTCAAAATCTCAGCAATAACCTTGAACGGAAGCCCGGTTGCACCGAATGGGTCGATGAATGCAAAAGTGGGAGCTAAATTTTTTCCCGTTTCTTTCAAACTAGCGAGCAAACCTCCGACTTTGTCTTCGAACGACCCCTGCTCAACAGACCACTTGAACTGCGGCGGTAGCGATTGGCTTTGGACAACCTCTCGCAGGTTCTTGGCGAACTCGGCTTTCTTCTCAACAAACAGGAACGAGTATTCGGTGGGACTGCCGGCTGCACCCGCTCGACTTGCGGCAGCTTTCGCGGCTTGTAGCGCAACGAGCGGCGAGCTTTTCTGTGTGTTGGTGTAGTGTCCCGGTCCTGCAAAGCCGTCGATGTAAACCAGCCGACGATTCTTTGGATTGCTTCCAAGAATCATGAACCAGACATCAAGGTAGCGGCCGATGATCTCTAATTTGGCAAGCGTGTGAGGTGATGCTTCCCAGAGTTCAGTTGGTTTGAAGGAGGCCATTCCAGTTTGGGCAACGCGCTTTGTTTACCGGCTGCGAAACAAAGAATCAATCTTCGCCTTCACCGCTGCATCCATCTTGATGAGCGGAGGCCAGGGGCGTTTGAAACCTTCGCCCGGCAATTTCTTCGCCGGGGCAAAGCCAAATTTACTGCCGGTGGCGACTACGAGGGGCACAGGGCATGGCTGCTTTCAATGCGCAATGGGATTCTTCCATTTGAGTCCGCGGAAGCGCGAGAAGTCGGCGTCGGTCGAGTGCAGCACGCAGTTGTGCTCCACCGCGAGCGCCGCCAGATGTGCATCCGAAACCAGGTTGCCCACCGCATTTCCGCCACGGAGCATTTGCTGAAAAATAGTCCAGTGCTGGTCGGTGGGCTGGACCAGGCGCACGCACGCCTGGTCGAACCAGCTCTGCACGCGCTCGGTGGCTTCCCTGAGCGTAAGCGGACGCTGGTGCAGCCGGGCATTGGTGCCGACGCGGATGAAGGCGTTCAGCACCGGCCAGCACAAACCCACCGGATCGGAGCCGCTGAGTTGATCGTCCCACCAGACCCGCGCGGCTTGGTGATGCTCAGACAGGCTGTCCTCGGCGTAGAGGAGAAGATTGGCATCCACGAGGATCATGGATGGTCTTCTCCCTCGGCGGCCGCGATCAACTCAGAGATGTTGTCGTAACTGAAGCCCCGCCGCAGGCCCAGCGGCCGGGGCTTCGTGCGATAAGGCTTCGCGGCAGGTGGCGCGAGGATTTCATCCAGCCCCACGCGCAAAGCGGCGTTGATCACCTCTTTGAAGGGCTTGTGCAATCTGGCTGCTCCTTTTTTCGCTTTGGCGGCGATGTCCGGATCGAGCGTCAAGGTGGTTCTCATGCAGACATCATGATGTCTTTAAGATGAGTGTCAACGCACATCTCGCAACGGATTCTTCATCTTCGCCTTTACCACAGCACCCATCCTGATGAGCGGGGGCCAGGAGCGTTTGATGCCTGCGCCTGGAATTTGCCTCGTCACGTCAATGACGAGTTTGCTGTCGCTGGCGATTTCGCTGGTGGCGTAGTCGAGCGCGTCGGATGGGCCTTTGGTGAAGAGGCTGTCGTCTTGCGGGTCGCTGCTGGCGCAATGGCGGAAGAGGACTTCGCTGGTGTCGCCAATTTGCGTACAGCTATTTCCCTGACACCCAAGACAAGGCATTTTTCAGCAACTGCTGGTAAGCCGCGAGGTTGTGCGCCTGGCCATCGTGTCCCAGCGTCAAGCCGACGATGCGCGTCCTGGGATGCTCGACGATGAAGACTTGCGGATAGGTTTTGTTTTTCGCTTTCGATGACGCCGTCGCGAGGACTTTGATGGGCGTGCCCGCCGGGTCCGGCTCGAAGTAGTACAGTTCGTCGCTGATCAGAAATTTCGCCGGTACACCTTTCATGAGCAGATGATTCGGCTCGGTGATCGTGACCTCAAATTCGCCGAACTTGTCATGGCCACGCGAACCACCACCGGCAAGTAAACGATTGTAGTCCGCCCAGTCCGGCCAGTTGTACCAAAGACCGGGGTGCAACAACACCAGACCTTTGCCGGCATTGGCGTGAGCGAAGATCGCCTCGCGCACAGCCTGATCTGGAAACGCCTTGTTTGCGCTAATGATGAGCGCGTCCGCCGAGCGGACCAACTCCGCCGTCGCCTCCTGCGGTTCGATGTAATTCGCGCTGAACTTGCCCGTCGCGTTCAGCAACGCCACGTCCGCTTCGTTGAACCACTTGTTGTAATCGTGCGACGCGCCGCCGCCGATGAGCAAAGTCTTGAGCCCCGGCCCCCAATTCACGCTCGCCTTCGCGGCTGGCGTTGCGCTGCCGCCGGTTGTGCTGGTTTGATTGCCATCGCCCGTTTCGACCGTGAGCGCGACGAAGGTCGGCGCAACGATGTTGTTGAAACTCTCAATGGAAACTTTCTCGACGACACCGCGTCCCTTCACCGCGCGCGAAAGGTAGCGAACCTGGCGACCGTTGTGGCACAAGTCCGGCACTTCGGTGGAACCCGGCACATCGTTCTTCGCGATGTAATCCGCGACCTCGACGCCGTTCTTCAAAATGAATTCCTCGGTGCCGCCGCCGGCAAAATGAACCGTGATCTTCGCCGCTGGAATCCCTTTCTGCGTCTCGCCGTCGTACGGCCACGCCCAGCCGCCAATGCCGCCGAGCACATGCAATTTGCTGATCGCCATGCCGACTTTCGCCTCCACCTTTTGCGGGTAGCCGCGCGAAATACCCGCGCCGCCCTTGAGCACGATCACGTTGTTGCCGGTGAGACTCTTCTTCGGGCTGATGAGGTCGAACGGCACGTCGCCAAATTTGATCGTGCCGAATTTTTTAAACCGCAGTGTTTCCTCGCGTGATTCCTTGCTGTTGTAGATGCCGTCGGTCGTATTCGCGGTGAATGCCGCCGCGAGGTCGAGGATGCGAAAGCGCAACTCGTCCGCGCAAATGTAGGCGAGCAAATCGCGCAAACCCTCTGCGCCAAGCTGCTCGAAGCCCTCGGGCATCAACGAGCGGCCCGTGCTCGTGCGGCTCTTGATGTTGTCCTTGCGAATTTCATTTTCCGCCGACTGGTTGCGCAGCACGACCGCGTTCGCGTTTTCGCGCAAAACGATGCCGTCAAACGTTTGGTCATCCTTCGTCTCAATGCTGACGGAAACGAAGTTCGGTTCGACGAGCCGGTTCGGATCGAGAATGTGAATGAGCAATTCACCCGGCCCGTGCGCGCCCATGCCCGTGAGGTTTGGCGCGAAATCCGCGCCGTCATTCTTGAACTTGTGGCAGGCCGCGCAGTTCGCGAGGAACACTTTTTTGCCGTTCTCGACATTGCCCGCCTTTTCGACTTCGGGCCGAAACTTCGCCAGCAATTCGTCTTTCTGTTTTTGCTCCGGCCCTTTCAGCGCGTCGATGACTTCGTTCGCTTTGGCGGCGACGGTTTTGTCGGCGTGCGTGCGCAGGCGAAATTGATTCGCCGGGCCGAGTAGATTCAACAGTGATGCGTTGCCACGCATTGCTTCGACCAGCGCGCTACTCCAATCCGCGCGCTTGACGACCTGGCCGAAGGCCGCTTCGCGCAAGTCGGGGTCGAGCTTCGGAAACGCGGCGATGAGCGGCGCGGCGGCGGCGGGATCGCCCGTCGCACCCAGGGCCTCGATGACGCGTTTTTGCAGCGTGGTCGAAGCGGAGGAACCAAGCAGGTTGCCGACGTTCGGAACAATCGTTGCGTCGAGCTTGCGCACGCCGAGCAAGTTCACGGCGACCTGGCCGCGCTGGTCGTCGGCGAGCGAGCTGTCGGCAAGTTTTGCGCCGAGCGAAGTGATGACGGGTTTTAATTCGTTCGCCAGCGAGCCAGCGGTATCCCAGCGCGCAATCAACGGCAGCGCCGCGCCGGGCACGCCGGGCCGGGCGGAAGCGAGCAATGATTTGAAAGAAGACGCGAGTGAATCGCTCCACGCGGGAACAACGTTCACTCGGAGCGTTGCACCGAGAGTTTCGAGCACCGCTTGCTTGAGTCCATCGGTCGCTGCGGATTTGCCGGCGACGGTCGTCACGATGCGCGCGGCGACGGCGGCGTCTTGCTGGTTTGCGGCGACACGCGCAACGTGGCCGACGAAGTCAGCGAGGAACGCCGGATCAGCCGCGCCAAACGCGGCGTCGAGGAATAGCGAGGGATCCTTTGCGGCGACACCGACCGCGGCCGATTGAAGATACTTGTCATTCAACTTTGGCCAGGTTTCAACCACGACGCGCGCGATTTCCGGCGTGAGCTTGCAAGTGCCGAGCGCGATGAGCGCGTTCAAGCGGACGCGCGGTTCAGGATCATTCAGCAACCCGCGCACGCCGTCTTCGCTTGGCGTGTAGTCCGAATTATCACGTTCGGCTGCGACGCGCAGAATATTTTTTCGCAACGACGCGTCCGGGTCGCGCAACGCCGCGCCCATCGTGTCGCGGTCGGCCTGGCCCAGTGCCGCCAACGTGTACAACGCCGCTATACGCGAATGGGATTTCAAGCCAGCATTCGGCGACTTGACCATGTTCTTCAACGTTTCGACTTCGCCGCCCGCGCCATTCTCGCGGAGCAAACGCGCCGCCGTTTCTCGCTGCCAGCCGTTTTCACTCGCCAGCAATTTAACGAGTGTGCCTGGCTCGTTCTTGTTCATTGCCACGGGTGTCAATTGCTTCGCCTGCTTGTGTTGAATGCGCCAGATGCGGCTGAAATGATGGTCACGGTCGGGGCGTGTAGCGGCGTTGCGCGCGCCGTGGGCCGGGCCGCGTGTGTCGTTGTGAATGGCGGCTTGATTGTAGAAATCGACGAGGTAGAGCGCGCCATCCGGACCGACGCGTTGATGAATCGGACGGAACCAAAGATCGCTGCCGGCGATGAATTCGGTTTCGCGCCGGCTCGCTTCCTTCGTGCCCTTGTAGGTCACGCCATTGGGCGTGATGAACTCGTGGTGCAAGAGGCTCATCGTCGCTTCGCTGACGAAGTGCGAGCCGTTCCATTTCTCCGGCCACGCGCCACCGTTGTAGATGCACGAACCGGCAGCGGCGGTGAATGCGCCGACCCAATCGATTTGCACGTAAGCCGGCCGCGTGTGATGCACCGCCGGATAAATTTTGTTCTCATCGAAGATCGGCACCGTGGCGCGCACGCCGCCGACGTTGCCGCGCGCGAGCGCCTTTTCCGACATGACAATGTGGCAAATCGGTTCGCCGCACGTTGCCGTGGTGTAAATCATTTCTCCGTCGGGCATGAAATCGAAGCCCCAGGTGTTGCACGAACCGGAGGCGACTTGCTCGAGCGCGGAACCGTCGGGCTTGAAGCGCAGAATGCCGGCGGTGATGCGGCCGAAATCTTTGCCGGTAATCGGCGAGCGCGGCTGGCCCGCGCTGTAACCAACCGCGGTGTAAACCCAGCCGTCGAGTCCCCAACGGAAATTGTTGATGACCGCGTGCGTATCGAAATTGCCGAAGCCCGTGTAGAGTGTCTCGACCTTGTCGCACACGCCATCACCGTTGGTGTCGCGCAGCCAGAGAATATCCGGCGCTTGCGCAACGATCACGCCGTCCTTGTAAGGAACCACGGACGTGACAAGTTCGAGTCCGCCCGGGACGCCGTGATCGACGTCGGCGAACACATGCTTCTTGTCCATGATACCGTCGCCGTTTGTGTCTTCGAGCCACGAGATGCGGTCGCGCGCCGGACGGTTCTCTTTGTCAGTTTGACCGAAGGACTCAGGATGATTGCCGGAACGAATGGCAATCGCCACGTCGTTTTTGTTGATCGTGCGACCGTTCGGATACTCGGGTGTTTCGGCGACCCAAAGCTTTCCGTCCGGCGCCCAGTCAAGCGAAATAACTTTCTCGACCAGCGGCTCGGAGACGACGAGCGAGATGTTGAAATCGGGATGAACGTTAAGTTTCGCGGCAGCTTTGTCCGGCGCAATTGGACCGCCTTCGGGATAGGTGAGCGAACCTAGTTCTTCCTTGGAGCAAAACTCATCGACGTTCGCGCGTTTACCGGCCCACGCGATGCCGCGCAGCAGCACGGCGCGATAATGCGGCGTCTGGAAGGAAGTGTATTCGTGTCCGGGCAGGCTGACGAAGGCGCGATATGGCGCGGTGCCGCCGTCCCAGGTTTTTTCGTACGTCCAAAGCTGCGGCGCAAGAATGAACACGCTGTGAAAACTCGTCGCGATCACGTGCGCGTCGGACGCCATGTCCATGTCGTAATAAATTTCGTCCTTCCAATCAAAATTCGAGAGACCTTTCACGATGGGATGCTGGTCATCGACCATGTAAATACCGACTTCGGTCTCGAGCCACTTCGTCGGCTTTTTGTCGGGGGCGTTCTTCGGCCAGATCCACGCGCCGCCTTGAACTTTCTTCGCCCACTCGTGCTCAGTGTCCGCGACCACGCCGTCATGCACGACCACGATCCCGCCGCCACGTTTGAGAAATTTTTCAAAATTCACGCGATTGTCGCCGATGATCTTCATTCCATCGGCGGCGAACACAACGACGACGTCCGTGTTGTCGAGTTGTTGCGGAGTGGGAAACTCCATTGAGCCGTCGGCCTTCACACCGCGCTCGGTGAGGAGCTGCGTGTATTCCTTGAGGAAGCGCGGGTGGTCGTGCTGGTTGGGGCCGTGTGTCTTGACGCCGGCGCGGATGAAGACGCGGAGCGGTTTGGTGTCCTGCGCCGACGCGCAAATCGTGGCCAGGAACACGACGAACAGGGAAAGCAATTTGTGTTTCATAAAATCAGTGCGTGTGAGGAAGCGTAATCGACCTGAAAGAATTGCCAAGGATTCTTCCGTATGAAATCCACCAGCCGGTGGCGGCAGTTTAAGATATGCAATCCATCCCCGCCAATCCGCCTCGCCCTGGTTAATTTGGTTCCCAACCAAGGTTGTTATTTGTTAGAAACAAAGCCGTTCGCAGCGGAATCAAACGCAAATTGCGCGCACGAAAAAGCAACCATGAAAACCAAAACTGACAACTCGAATCGTTTCGTCATCATCATGGCTGGCGGACGCGGCGAACGATTCTGGCCGGTGAGCCGCGAGAAGACGCCCAAACAACTCCTCGCGCTGCTGGGCGACCGCTCCTTTCTCCAGCAGGCCGTCGATCGCGTCCTGCCGCTTGTGCCGCTTCAAAACATCCTGGTCATCACCAACGAAGTTCAGGCGCCGGAAGTTCGCAAACAACTGCCGAAGCTTCCGAAAGAAAACATCATCGCTGAACCATGCGGACGCGACACCTGTGCGGCCGTTACGCTCGGCGCGGCCATCGTCGGCGCGCGCTCGACGACGGGCATCATGGCCGTGCTGCCCGCAGATCATTTGATCCCGGAGGAGAAAAAATTTCAGCAAGTTTTGAACGACGCCTTCGATCTCGCGGGCCACGGTCAGGTGATCGTGACCATCGGCATCAAGCCGACGGAGCCGGCGACGGGCTACGGCTATATTCACACCGGCCACGAACTGCCGCCGCCACACGGCGTCCGCAAATATAAAACCACGTTCTTCAAGGCGGAAAAATTTGTGGAGAAACCGTACCACGACAAAGCCGTCGAATACGTGAACAGCGGTCATTATCGCTGGAACGCCGGGATGTTCATCTGGTCATTCGTGACAATCACGGAAGGTTTGCAGAAACATCAGCCCGAGATGGAGGCCGCCTGCCACCGCTGGTTTGACGCCGCCGCGAAAGGCAAACTCGAAAAAGTGCTGGCGAAGGAATATCCCGACCTGAAAAAAATCTCCATCGACTTTGCGCTCATGGAACACGCGCACAATGTCGTTGTCGCCGACGGCTCGTTTGAATGGGATGACCTCGGTTCCTGGAACGCGCTGGCGCGTCATCTCAAGCCGGACGCTGAAGGCAACTGCGCCGTGGCGGACTTCATTCAAGTCGATGCCGCGCGCAACCTCATCTTCGACGCGCGCACAAAAAACCGAACTCCGATTGCCGTCGTTGGCCAGCGCGATTCCGTGCTCGTGCTGACGGACGACGCCACGTTGCTCGCGCACAAAAGCCAGTCGCAGAAAATCAAGGAGTTGGTGAGACGGCTCGCGGAGGACAAGAAATACGCGAAGCTGGTTTGACTTCGCGAACGGACTTGCCGCCTCAGGCGTAAACGTCGAGCTTGTGGCAATCCGAACAGGCGGTGGAAGATTGCTCGATCATCTTCACCATCGCTTCGCCCTGTTGTTTCATCTGGTCCTGCGCTTTTTTCAGGAGAGCAATGCCGACATCGCTGTTAGCATTCTTTGAATCTTGCGCGCTATTGATGAGCGCCGATGAGCCGGAGCCTGAGATTGTCATAACCAATTTATCGGCAAACCGGGCGACAACTTAAAGCCAGTTTGCCAGGCTCACCCCTCGCGAATTATCGCCTGCAAATTCTGCTTGAACTGCGCAACGAGCTTTTCGTGCGCGGCGTTCACCTCGGTGTCGGTGAGCGTCTTGTCGGCGGCCCGGTAAGTGAAGGCGTAGGCGAGGCTCTTCTGACCGGCGGGCACGTTCTGACCGCGGAAGACGTCGAACAACTCCACGCTCTCCAGATTCGCGGGCTTGGCTTGCTTCACCACGGCGAGCACAGCGTCGTGCGTCGCGGCTTCTGGCACAAGCATCGCCACATCGCGGCGGCTCGAAGGGAACTGCGGCAGCGGCTTGAAGGACTTCGCCACATTGCGACGGGCAAAAAATTCGTCCAGGCGCAACTCGGCGAGGAACACCGCGTCGCGCAAGTCGTATTGCTTCGCCAGCGTCGGCAATAACTGGCCCAGTTCGCCCAGCGACAGCTTGCCGCCGAGTGTGACGGCGGCGGATTCGAGGAACAGCGCGGTCGGCTCCGCGCGTTTGCCGGGCCAATCTCGAAGAGCGCCACGTTGTAATTCTTCCGGTTGAGGTTGTGACGAAGAATGTTCAGCAGACCCGGCAGCAAGCTGGGCCGCAGCACGTCCATTTCGGCACTGAGCGGATGGGCCAGCGCGACAATTTCTGCATTCCGCATTCTGCACTCTGCATTTCCTACGAGCGTCTGGCTCTGCGCCTCGTTCAAACCAAGCCCAGTGAGCAGCCGGCGCACGTCTCCAATTTCATCGTAGCGCGCGTCAAACGGGTGCGCGCCGACCGCCCCGCGTGGAGCTGTGCTGGGAATTTTTTCCACCCCGTGCAGCCGCGCGACTTCCTCGATCAGATCCACCTCGCACTTGAGGTCCACGCGGAAAGTCGGAATGACGAACGTCACCGGCTCCGGCGCGCTCGTGTCACCCACCGGACGCGCTTTGCGATTCGCCTGCTTCAACCCAAGCTGGCCGAGATAGAATTCAATTTCCTCCGGGCGTAGATTCAAGCCGAGAAGTTCATTGATCTTGTGATGACGCAACGTGATTTGCTTCGGCTCAATCGGCTTCGGATGCGCATCCACAACGCCGGGCACGAGGTTGCCGCCAGCAGTTTGCAAAATAAGTTGCACCGCGCGTTGGCTCGCGTAATCCGCGACGCCGACGTCGCAGCCGCGCTCGAAGCGGTAGCTCGATTCGCTGCGCAAGCCGAGCGTCTTGCTCGTGCGGCGAATATTCGTCGGCGCGAAGTAGGCACTCTCGATGAGCACGTCGCGTGTGTCGTCGCGAATCTCGGTGTTCGCGCCGCCCATCACGCCCGCGAGTGCGATGCCCTTCTGCTCGTCGGCAATGAGCAACATCTCGTTCGTCAGCGTGCGCTCCTGATTGTCGAGCGTCTTGAATTTCTCGTCCGCGGCCGCACGTCGCACGACGATGGTCGGCTCGCCGTCCGCACCCTTCGCGATGAGGTGATAATCGAACGCGTGCAGCGGCTGGCCGGTTTCGAGCATCACGTAATTCGTCACATCCACGACGTTGTTGATGCTGCGGATGCCAACTTTCTCCAGCGTCGAACGCAACCAGTCTGGGCTGGGACCGACCTTTGCGCCAGTCACGACGCGGGCGGTGTAACGCGGACAAAGCTCCGGTTCCTCAATGCGGACGGCCACGTAGCTGTCGATGGCCGTGCCAGGCGAGGCACCGATAATCGCTTCGGGACCGATGGCAATGCCTGTCGTGGGAATACGCAGTGGATTGCCGGTGAGCGCGGCGATTTCGCGCGCAATGCCGATGACGCTGTTCAGGTCGGGCCGATTCGGCGTGACTTCGAGGTCATAGACCACGTCGCTGCCCGCGCGGCCGAGATACTCGGCGAGCGGCTGGCCAACCTTCGCGTCCTCGCGCAAGAGCAGCAGTCCATCCACTTGATCGGGCAAACCGAGTTCTTGCGGCGAACACATCATGCCGTGCGATTCCACACCGCGAATTTTCCCGACCTTGATGGTGAACGGTTCCTTGTCACCCGGCTTCAGCGGCAGCGACGCGCCGGGCAGGATGAGCGGCACTTTGTCGCCCGCCTTGAAATTCTGCGCGCCGCACACGATCTGGCGCTCGCCCTTGCCGTCATGGACGCGGCAGAGCGAAAGTTTGTCGGCGTTCGGATGCTTGTCGCGTGTGATCACCTGCCCGACGACCACGCCCTCGAACTCGCCGCCGAGCTTCTGCACGCCCTCGACTTCGAGACCGAGCATGGTGAGCCGCTCCGCGAGTTCCTCGGGCGACCAGTTGAAATCGACGTATTGCTTAAGCCAGTTAAGGGTGACTTTCATGGAAGAAAATTTTCAAAGTTCAAGTAACGTTATGCCTTTCCGATAAATCGTGATGTCGCCATCAGAACTGACTTTGATTGCTAGGCCAAATTCAGAAGCGGCCTTTGCTGCCTTTGAACGGCTTCCTTCCGCAGAATCAACTTTGCTTCCGGGCGGAGATTTGAGGACAGCACCGTAGGCTAAAACCTTGTTGCGATTATCTACGACAATAGCACCGTCAAGGGCTGCTAATTCGGCACGGATTAAACGAGGAATGCTTGCAACTGTTTGATCAGCGAGACTTTTATCAAACGCAACATGAGCGCGCTCGCGTTTTTTATCTTTAATCGCATCTCCTTGCGGAACAATTTTTCGAAGGTGAATTTTATTGCATAGCAGAATAAATAAACCACCAGTTCTTCGAAAAGATACGTCAATTGCACTTTTGTAAAGCTGCCGAACAACGGCTTTGACATGGCGCGTATCGACATGTTTTGCACGAGCAGAATCCGTTAACAAATTTTCAGCGTGCCGATGATTCCAGTATTGCCATTTCCCGCGCCGATATGTGAATCGCATACTACCATCAACAAAAACCAAAATATCACCTTGTCGCGTCAAACTAATTGAACAACGTGCGTTGCAACTGGCTTCAGCAATAAATCTGCACCATTCAGGATAGTAACGACCTTCGTGATGGCTTTCCGATAAATCTTCCAAGTCATCAAGAGATTCGACTTTCCCGTTGGCAGTAATCGTGAACGCTGTTCGATAGCCATCCGACATTGCTCGATAGCGCTTAAAGCGTAAGAAATCTATCGGAAATCTTAAGCTGGGAGTCTGCTTTGTTTTCTTTTTTGAAATCACCAAGCCGTAACTCAAAGATTTATTTTCATAACTCTGTTCAGCTAGTTCGCGAAGAGTGGCAAATAGTCCCGCAACGTCGATATTTAGCTCACAACTCTGCCGCAAGTGTGAGGCGACGACCTGCTCTTTGAAAAGTTTACCTATTGCTCTCAATGACTCTGCGTCGAAATCGTTACGCTTTGAACCAATTATGTCTGAAGCACGGATTACTACTTGAGAACAAATAGATTTTTCATTGTCGTCCAATGTGCGCTCAACCGCACTACCAAGAGATGCGGCAATTTTGCGGCGCAATGTAGACTTAAGAACAAAACTGTATGTTTGCTTCCCCTTATTAAGCTGAATTCTGATTACAAGACGAATGCCACGACGGGTATTACCATCCCAAGTAGCAGCCGGAGCATCTTCACCTTTGGTAACACGCCACGGTTCTGTTGTCGTGTGTGGGAGAATTTCATCGAGAGAACGAAGGCAAATTTCTAGAAACCCCACCCCATCTTTGCCGATGAGCATTTTCAACTTCTTAACGGTGGGCGAATTTCTGGAAAACATACTCAGAATTGTTTCAAGAACCGCACGTCGTTTTCTTAGAGGCGGCTCTTTTGGTTTTCACCCGATACGATACGCCGTCTTCTTTGATGTGGAATCCGATTTCCTGTTGCGGGGTTTCGGGCGGCGTCATCAAATGGCGGATGGCATCAAACAGGGAACGGATGTTTTCGTCGTGGTTTTCAATCTTGCGTTCGAGATCGGCAAGCTTGTGCGCCAGCTCTTTGTGCAGCGACATCGTTTCGCGCAGGCGCACGAAGGCGCGCATGATGGCGACGTTGACCTGCACCGCGCGCGAGCTGCGCAGCACACCGGAAAGCATGGCGACGCCTTCCTGCGTGAAGACGAACGGCCGATACTTGGAATGTTGCCCGCGCTTCAAGGTTCCGAATTGGAACCTTAAAGAATCGTGTTCTTCTGGGGTCAATTGGAACATGAAGTCAGCAGGGAACCGGTCGAGATTTCGACTAACGGCCTTATTGAGAATTTTGGTTTGCACCCCGTAAAGGCGGGCCAGGTCGCGGTCGAGCATCACTTTCTGCCAGCGAATCAAAAGAATGGCGTGTTCGATTTCCTCACCGAAAATCGGCACGACGGATTTAACGATTTGAATTTCCTTTGACACTAAAACTGCTTCAAGAACCGCACGTCGTTCTTGTCAGAGGGACTTTGAATCGCGTCTCGACGTAAACTTTGAGAGGCATTTTACCTGACCAGAAGGCTCGCCTTCATTTGGAATCGTGACGGAGAATTTCGCCAATCGGCGCGCCACTTTTTGGAAACGCCGCGTGAAAGTCCTCACCGAGCAGCGCGGCAATCGTCGCGGCGATCTGACTGTGCGTGTGCGGTTCGGTTTGCGTTCGTTCACCCAGCGGCGGGGTGTCGGGGCCGATGACTGCGAGCCAGTCGCCTTCGGAGTTCGGCACTTTTTCGTTGTGATCTTTCCAATCAGTCAGCCCGCTGCCGCGTCCGTGATCGGCGGTAATGATGAACGTCGTCTTGTCGCGATACTGCGGCAGGGATTGCGCCAGCTCCCAGAGCCGCCGCACAAAACCGTCCACGTGATGCGCGGCGGTCAGGTAAAGATCGTAACGGCCGGCGTGCGCCCATTCGTCCGTCTCGCCGAAGCCGGCAAACATGAGGCGCGGCTGTTTGCGCTTCACATAGTCCGTGGCGGTATTGATGAGCAACGAATCGTAAGTCAAGTCATGCCACAGCGGCGTGTTGTCGCGCATGAAATCGCTGACGGCTGTCGGCGCTTGGATCGCATGAGCGGCGAACTTCGATTCCCAGTGCGGCCAGATCGGGAGGTGACTGCGCTCGATGTTGAAAATGTACGGAAATGCGTCCCACGTGCCGAGCACCGCCACTCGGTGCCGCAGGCCGGGACGGTCGTTCAACCACTCGAACACGTTTACGTTCGGATTCAGCTTCTTGTCATTGGTTTCGATGCGCGGGTCGCCGGAGCCAGTAATGATTTCGTTGTAGCCGGGATAGGAAATTTTCCGCCCGTTCGTCACGGTGACAACGCTGCCCTTGTTTTGATTGCCAAAAAGTTGTCCGCGTTGAGCGATCTCGCTCCAGAAAAACGGCAGCAACGCCGCGCGTCGCGTTTCGGGCGTGTCGCGCCAGAACTCCGCGGCCAGCTCGTTCGTTTGCTTCACACTGCCGAGTTCCTTGGTCATCAACCGCTGCTCCGCGCCGCCGAACACTTCCTGCCAGCGAAACCCGTCGCTGATGATGAGAAAGACGTTCTTCGTTTTCAGCTCTGCTGCGCGTGCGGGAATCCAAAGCAATACACACGCGGTAAGAACCACGCCGAACAAACTCGCGCGAAGCAATGGGCGCATTTTCATAAATTGTCGATGCAACATGGGCCGGGAGCTTGGGCGAAATCGAACCGGCGGTCGAGCAGGATGTGAACCGATATGAAATAGCTGGACGCGTCTTCCGGTCTCATCATCAACTTCCACGAGTTGAAATTGGTGGACGGACTTGTACGCATGATCGTCCCCGGCGCGAATCAATGAGAACGTATTTGAACAGAACCAAACGGAGGCAACGAAGCACAAGCCATTCTGCGAAGTCACTTGCTTCTCTTCGTTATCTTCGTTTCCTTCTGTAAAAAATCCCATGCCTCTCCTCGAAATCAAAAACCTCCAGCTTGACTTCGGTCGCGGTGCCAAGGCGCTGCGCGCCGTGGACGGCGTTTCCCTCCGCCTCGAAGCCAGTGAAACGCTGTGCCTGGTCGGCGAAAGCGGTTCGGGCAAAAGTGTCACCGCGCTCTCTGTCGCGCGGCTCGTGCCCAGCCCGCCCGCACATTACGTCGGCGGAGAAATTCTGGTCGAAGGCCGCGATGTGCTGAAGATGTCGAAGCCTGAGTTGCGTGAAATTCGCGGCGGCGTGGTGAGCTACGTTTTCCAAGAGCCAGGCGCGTCGTTGAATCCGGTATTCCGCGTCGGTCACCAGATCAAAGAATCGCTCAAGCTCCATCGTCCCACCGCCGCCACGGACACCGAAGTAATTCGCCTCTTAAAACTCGTCGGCATCCCCGCGCCGGAGTCACGCATTAAGAGTTATCCGCACGAAATGTCCGGCGGGATGCAGCAGCGCGTCATGATCGCAATGGCGCTGGCGTCGCAGCCGAAACTGCTCATTGCCGACGAACCGACGACCGCGCTCGACGTGACGATCCAGGCGCAGATCATCGAATTGTTGCGCGAGCTTAAACAGCGGCTCGGCATGGCGATCCTGCTCATCACACACAACCTCGGTATCGTCGGCGATCTCGCCGATCGTGTTGCCGTGATGTACGCCGGGCAGATCGTCGAGACGGACGCCGCACGTGAATTGCTCCAGCGGCCGTTGCATCCGTACACACGGGCGTTGATGCACTCGGTGCCCAGCCTCACCGCGCACGTCGAACGGCTCACGGCGATTCCCGGCAATGTGCCGCGCTTGGGAGCATTTCCAGGCGGCTGCCGGTTCCATCCACGATGTCCGATCGCAAGGTCGGAATGTGCCAACGCCATTCCCGAACTGGTCGAGGTCGAGCCGCAGCGCTGGGTGCGCTGCCCTTTGTGGCAAACGTGATGAGGCCACACTCAAGCGCGAAGGCCCAATAAGAAATTGCCGTTTAGCGTCTCCGCTGTAGATAACGCTGTGAACTTGCTCAAAGTCCAAAATCTGAAAGTCCACTTCCCCGTGAAGCGCGGTCCGTTCAGCCGCGAGAGAGAGTTTGTTCGCGCGGTCGATGGCGTGAGCTTTTTCGTCGCGACCGGCGAAACCGTCGGGTTGGTCGGCGAGAGCGGCTGCGGGAAAACCACGCTCGGCCGTGCCGTCATCAAATTGATCGAACCAACCGATGGGAGAATTTTCTTCAACGGTGAAAATCTCGCCGCCCTCGATGCCGAAACGCTCCGCGCGCGTCGGCAAAAGTTTCAGATGATCTTTCAAGATCCATACGGCTCACTCGATTCACGCATGACGGTCGCGAACATCATCGGCGAGGCGTTGGACATCCACCGGTTGGCACCCGCGCCGGCCGCACGGCGCGAACGAATCGAAAATCTGTTGAACGATGTCGGCCTCGACCCATCCCATGCGCAAAGATACCCGCACGAGTTCAGCGGCGGACAGCGCCAACGCATCGGCATCGCGCGCGCGCTCGCGGTCGAGCCGAAGCTGATCGTCTGCGACGAACCGGTGAGCGCGCTGGATGTTTCCGTGCAGGCGCAGATCATCAACCTCCTCCAGGATCTCCAGCGCGCGCGCGGACTCGCCTACTTGTTCGTCGCGCATGATCTCGCGGTCGTCCGACACATCAGCCAGCGGATTCTCGTGATGTATCTCGGCCGCATCGTCGAGTCCGGCGACGCGAAGGAAATCTGTCGCTCGCCAAAACATCCGTACACGCAGGCGTTGATTTCCGCCGTGCCGGTGGTTGATCCCGATTCGAAACGCCAGCGCATCATTCTTGCGGGCGACGTGCCTTCGCCGATTCATCCGCCGGGTGGTTGTCCGTTTCATCCGCGTTGTCCGGTGGCCGAAGCGCGCTGCAAAACCGAAGTGCCCGCGCTGCGCGAAGTCGCTCCCGGACGCCACACCGCGTGTCATCTCGCGACGGTTGAAAAATAAATCCGCAGCGCGTCGCGATGAGGCTGGAATTTTCGCGCAGCAAATTCCATTGAGTCCCGGCGGCGATTTGTTTCAATCCCAGCCGCCCATGCAAGTCATCGAAAAATTTCTCAAGGAAAACGAGCCGCGTTTTGTGCGCGAGCTTTCCGAGTATCTCCGCTTCCCTAGCGTCTCGGCTCAACCCAAGCACCGCAGTGATCTGACAGCGTGCGCAGGCTGGATCGAAAAACATTGCCGACAACTCGGTTTGCAAACGCGGCTGTGGTCCACGCCGGGTAATCCGATTCTCGTCGCAAAGACGCCGCGCGTCGCAGGCGCACGTAAACCTCATTTCCTGGTTTACGGCCATTACGATGTGCAGCCGGCGGAGCCATTCGAGCTTTGGAAATCGCCGCCGTTTGAGGCGCGCATCGAAGGGCGCTCGCTTTTTGCGCGCGGCGCGACGGACAACAAGGGCCAGCACTTCGCGCACTTGAAGGCCGTCGAAGCGTACCGCGCGTGCGGCGTGGAATTGCCGTGCGACTTGACTTTTCTCATCGAAGGCGAGGAGGAAGTCGGCAGCAATCACCTCGCGGCGTTTGTGAAAAAGCATCGCGCCGAATTGCGCTGCGATGGCGTGGTGATTTCGGACAACAGCCTGCCGAGCTTGAAACATCCCGCGCTGACGTACGCGCTGCGTGGCATCGTCGCGCTCGAAATCCGGCTCGACGGGCCAGCTCGGGATTTGCACTCCGGGCTTTTCGGCGGCGCAGTGGACAATCCCGCGATGGCGCTCTGCCAGTTGCTCGGCAAACTTCGCGACGCGCGCGGGCGCGTGGCCATTCCTGGTTTTTACTACGACGTGCGTCCGCTCTCAACGTACGAGCGGAGGCAAATGGCACGGCTGCCTTACGACGAGCGCAAGTTCAAGAAGCTTCTCGGTGTGCCGGAGCTTTTTGGCGAACACGGCTTCACCGCTAATGAACGCCGCAGCGCACGCCCCACGTGCGAAATCAACGGACTCACCAGCGGTTATCAAGGCGACGGCAGCAAAACCATCGTGCCCTCATGGGCCAGCGCGAAGCTCACGTTCCGGATCGTGCCCAATCAAAAGCCAGAGAAAATTCGCGAACTGATTGAGAAGCAACTCCGAAAACTTTGTCCGCCGACGGTGCGCCTGACGATCGAAGCCGGTCACGGCGGCGATCCTTATTTCGTTTCACCCGATGGCGCGCAGGCACAAGCGGCGTTGCGCGCGCTGAAATCGGCGTTTGGTCACGCGCCGGTGTTGCTGCGCGAAGGCGGCTCGATCCCAGTGGTGAACGATTTGAAAAAGATTCTCGGCGTCGATGCGTTGATGCTTGGCCTCGCGCTGCCCGACGACAACCCGCATTCGCCCAACGAAAAAATCAGCCTGGATGCCTTCGCCAAAGGAATGCGCATGAGCGCGCATCTGTGGCAGGAATTGGCGAACATCACGCGCAAATAAAAAACGGCGCAGCGCGTGGGCGATCCAAATTATTTTATTTTCTTCACCTTTTCCCAGCGACGGGTCTTCGCCGACTTGAGCACGGCGTCGGTCACGTAGTCGGTCGCGAGGCCGTCCTTGAAACTTGGGCCGGGAATTTTGCCTTTGCTCAAGCCCTGCAAAAAGTCGGCGACTTGATGGATGAACGTTTCCGCATAGCCGATTTGCAGACCGGGCACCCACCAGTTTTTCATGTAGGGATGATCGCTGTCGGTGATGTGCAGGCTGCGCCAGCCACGCACTGCGCCTTGATCGCGATGATCGAAATACTGCAGGCGATGGAGGTCGTGCAAATCCCAGAAGATGCTGGCGTGCTCGCCGTTGATTTCAAAAGTGTAAAGCGCCTTGTGCCCGCGGGCGTAGCGGGTGGATTCAAACGTCGCCAGCGAGCCGTTGCTGAAGCGCGCCAGGAAAAGGCTCGCGTCGTCAATGCCGACCTTCTCGACTTTGCCCGTGAGCGTGTGCTTGCGTTCCTTGATGAACGTCTCGGTCGTGGCCGTGACGGTGTCAATGGAGCCGTTGAGCCACATCGCGGTGTCGATGCAATGCGCGAGCAGATCGCCCGTGACGCCGCTGCCGGCGACTTTCGCGTCGAGCCGCCACAGCCCCGCGCCGCCTTGCGGCAAGTCTTTGGAAATCGTCCAGTCCTGCAAAAACTTTGCCCGGTAATGGAAAATTTTTCCGAGCCGGCCTTCGTCGATGAGTTGTTTGGCGAGCGTGACGGCCGGCACACGACGATAATTGTACCAAACCATGTTTGGCACTTTCGCCTTGGTCACGGCGGCCACCATTTTCTCCGCCTCCGGCCCGTTCAGCGCGAGCGGTTTTTCGCACAGGATCATTTTGCCAGCCTTCGCGGCGGCAATGGCGATCTCGGCGTGAACATTGTTCGGCGCGGCAATGTCGATGACGTCAATGTCGTCGCGCTCGATCAGTTTGCGCCAGTCGGTTTCGATGGATTCGTAGCCCCACTTCGTGGCAAACGCCCTGGCTTTTTCAGCGTCGCGCGCGCAGACGGCCTTGAGCACCGGACGGTATTCGAGGTCAAAAAAATTGTTTACCTGCGTGAACGCGTTGGAGTGCGTGCGGCCCATGAAGCCGTAACCGACGAGACCGATGTTGAGTTTTTTCATAGGAAATTGCGCGGTTAGAAATGGCAAAAAGAAATGCGCGGCGCAAGCAGGAACTCGACGCGAAGTCGCGCCCGTTGCCTCCGCCACCAAGACACAGAGACACCAAGGATTGTCATCACCGTTTTCTTCGCGCCTTGGTTCCGCCGTGGCTTCATCGCGGAATGCTTCTCACCAAATCAGGAAACCGGCATTCGGTGCAGACCGCGTCGGAGTGCGCGCAAAAATCGCGCACGATTTGCAGCAAGCCTTGTTGCGCAGCCGCGCGGCGCAACAATTTCGGCGGCGCGCTGCCAAGCAATCGCTCGCGCGCCAGCCGCAGCACGGAGTTGCTCTCGCCCGCCGGCCACGCGAAGTAACGTTGCTCGGCGGCTTGTCGCAGCGCCGGATTGTTTCCCGCAGCCGCCCGCGCCCAAAACCAGGGCAGCACGACGTTAACGGCGAAATCCGTGACGCGCTGCGCGCCGATGAGCGGCTGCGGTTTGGCGAGACGCGCGGAGCGCCACGTCCAATGCCACGACCAAAAATCATCAACTTCGACTTGGAGTAATTCCAGCAGTGCTGTGGGAGCGGTTTCGGTCGGCAGTGGTGTGGTGAACCAGTTTTCCAATCGAGACAAAAAATCTCCACGTGCCAGCCAGTGTGCGGCGAGCGCGAGGCGGCGTTGCGGGTGGTTCGCCGGACGCAGGCCGTTGAAGCGCCAGAGCCGGCGCGGCAAAATCATTTCGTCGAAGTTCACGCGCTCACGCCACCATCCATCCCAGACCCGCCGCAGATAATTTTCCGAATCGGCCACCCGGCTTTCCGGCTCGCTAGGCAGAAGCCCGCTGACTCCAAACAAGCACATTTGCCAGGCAAAAATTGCGTCCGCGACACTCACTGTAAACCCGCGGAGCGTCGGCAGCGATTCCGCGACTTGTTGCATGGGCCAGGCGTTGTGCTTGTAGCCGAGCGCGCGAAACGCACCTTCCCAAAACGCCTGTTCCCAGCCGCATTGCCGCGCACGGGCCTGAAGCTGGCCGGCTTTGACCTGGAGCCGTACTTGCGCGGCTTGGTCCAAAAGTTCGCCCAAAATATCCACCGACAAATCGCGCAAGGGCGCTGAACATTGGCCGCTCAATTCATCCGGCAACTCGCCTCGCTCGTTGCCTAAATCCATTTGCAACTCGGCCAGAGGCGCGTCGAGTCGTTCCTTCAGGGCAAGCGTCGGTTGCGAATTATCCAGATGCTCGCTGGCGGCCCAGACGACGTGCAGCACGACGTTCGCGTACGCGGGATTGCGATCGTGCGCGTGGCCGCGCCAGCCGCTCGGACTGAGATCGATTTCGACATCGCCGGTGCGCGGCGGCTCGGAATCGAATTGCACTACAGCCTCGCGAAAATCCGGCCCGGCCTCGCGATTCCAAAAGCCCGGATGCAACACACGCACGCGCCGGCCATTCGTGGTCGCGAGCGCCTCGCGCAACACTCGTTGTTGATGCCAGATCGCTTGGAGGAGAATTTCCGCCGGCACCGCATCGAGTGCGTCATGAAACGCCGGCGCAAACGAAATCCGGCTGCGCCAGCGGGCGTAGAAATCAGGCGGGAGTTTGCTGACGCGTGAAAAATTTGGCGGCGGCTTCGTGAAGTCGGTGCGTGGCGGAGGTGTCGTCGATTCGCTCAAGCACGCGGTAGCAATTCAGCGACGAGCGATTTCTCTTCCTTCAACTCGTTCACGGTCGCGTCGATTTTTGCGCGACTGAATTCACCGACCGGAACGCCTTGAACAATTTCGAGTGACTTGCCATTGCTGCGAACCGGAAACGAACTGATCAGCCCTTTCTCCACGCCGTAGCTGCCATCGGAGCAAACACACACACTGTGCCAGTCGCCGGCGGGCGTCGGTTCGAGGATCGAGCGGACGCTGTCGATGACGGCGTTGGCCGCGCTGGCCGCGCTGGAGAGGCCGCGCGCTTTGATGATCGCCGCGCCGCGTTGCTGGACGGTGCTGAGAAATTCGCCTTTGAGCCAGGCGTCGTCGGTGATGATTTGCGTCGCGGGCTGGCCAGAAATTTTCGCGTTCGTGAAATCAGGATACTGCGTGGCCGAGTGATTTCCCCAGATGGCGACGTTCGTGACGGCGGTGATATCGACGCCGGCTTTTTTCGCGAGCTGCGACTTGGCGCGGTTTTCGTCGAGGCGCGTCATGGCGAAGAAACGGTTGCGCGGCAGGTCCTTTGCATTGTTCATCGCGATGAGGCAATTGGTGTTGCACGGATTGCCGACGACGTGAACGCGCACGTCGCTCGCCGCGTTTTTCTGAATCGCCTGGCCCTGGCCAATGAAAATTTTCCCGTTGATGCCGAGCAAATCCTTGCGCTCCATGCCGGCTTTGCGCGGCACACTGCCGACCAGCAACGCCCAGTTCACGCCGCGAAAACCTTCGTCGAGGTTCGCGGTGGCCGCGATGCCTTTGAGCAATGGGAACGCGCAGTCGTCGAGTTCCATCACCACGCCGCCAAGCGCGGGCAGCGCGGGTTCGATCTCGATCAAATGCAGAATCACGGGCTGGTTCGGGCCGAACATCGCCCCGGAAGCGATGCGGAAAAGCAGCGAATAACCGATCTGGCCGGCCGCGCCGGTGACTGCGACACGAAGGGGAACGTTGCTCATAATTGATTTCAAAATGTGCCGGAAGTTTAGGCGCGCGGTTTTAGCGGACGCAAGCGGGAATCCGGACGCGGCCACACGAAATTTTGGCCGGTTCGCAAGACCAGCAGCGCAGAAGCATCATCGAGAGTTGCGCTCTTCAGCTGTGAAGAAAAAAAGCCGCGAGACTCCGGAGAATCCCGCGGCCGGGTTGACGGAGAAAATATCTACCGCCGCTGACGGCGCTTGACGTGCAATTGAGCCAGCGAGTGCAGGAGCGCGGCCTGCACGGTGGCCTGTTCTTCATCGGTCAGTTTTTCGGCCAGGCGGGCCTCGGCGCGCTTGCGGGCTTCCTCGGCCTTCATCTCGTCGATGTCATCCGCCTTGATGGCCATGTCGGTCATCACCGCGACGCGGCTGCCGGTGATTTCGACGAAACCTTCGCCAATGGCGAGGAAATGATCCTGCCCGCCTTTCTTTGCGATCAGTTCGCCGGACTTGACCTGCGTCATGAACGGAACATGCATCGGGTAGATGCCCATCTCACCCTCGACGCCGGGGAGCGTGACCATGTCCACGTCCTCGGAGTAGATCTTGGCTTCCGGAGTGACGATTTCGAGTTTCAGTGTGGCCATGCGAAAGTTGAGAGCAGTTTGTGTTGAGAGTTGAGAGAGGGCGGCGAGTCAGGAGTCTCTCAACCCTCAACTCAAGCTCCTCTCGACTAAGCTTCTTTGATCTCTTCGATGCCGCCCTTCATGTAGAAATTCATCTCGTTCACGTCGTCGTGCTTGCCTTCGAGGATTTCCTTGAAACCGCGCACTGTGTCGGCGACGGGCACCTGCTTGCCGGAGCGGCCGGTGAACACTTCGGCCACCGAGAACGGCTGGCTGAGGAAGCGTTGGATCTTGCGCGCACGCAGCACTGTCAGCTTGTCGTCGGGCGAAAGCTCGTCCATGCCAAGAATCGCGATGATATCCTGCAAGTCTTTGTAGCGTTGCAGAATCTTCTGCACGCCGCGAGCCACGTCGTAGTGTTCCTGGCCAACGATGTCGGGCGAAAGCGCACGGGAGTTCGATGCCAACGGATCGACGGCGGGATAAATGCCCAACTCGGCGATGGATCGTTCGAGCACGATGGTCGCGTCGAGATGCGCGAAGGTCGTGGCGGGCGCGGGGTCGGTGAGGTCGTCGGCGGGCACGTACACGGCCTGGAAGCTCGTAATGGAACCTTTCTTCGTCGAGGTGATGCGTTCCTGGAGGTTGCCCATCTCGGCGGCGAGTGTCGGCTGGTATCCGACAGCGCTCGGCGTGCGGCCGAGGAGCGCGGAGACTTCGGAGCCAGCTTGCGAGAAGCGGAAGATGTTATCAACGAACAGGAGCACGTCCTGGTTTTTTTCGTCGCGGAAATACTCGGTCACGGCGAGCGCGGAGAGCGCAACGCGGAGACGCGCGCCGGGCGGTTCGTTCATCTGGCCGTAAACAAGACCGATCTTGGAGCCGGGTTCGACGATGGGCATGCCGTTGTCGCCCTTGATGGGATGGCCCTTGGCGTCCTTCTTCACCTTGATGACGTTGGCTTCGATCATTTCGTTGTAAAGATCGTTGCCCTCGCGGGTGCGTTCGCCGACGCCCGCGAACATCGAAACGCCGCCGTGCAGCTTTGCAATGTTGTTGATGAGTTCCATGATGACGACGGTCTTGCCGACGCCTGCGCCGCCGAACGCGCCGACTTTGCCGCCCTTCAAGAACGGACAAATGAGATCGATGACCTTGATGCCGGTGGTCAGCACCTGCGGCGACGTGGATTGATCCACGAGCGGCGGGGCGGAACGATGGATGGGCAGGAATTTGTCGGCCGCGACTGCGCCCTGTTCGTCGATGGCGTTGCCGGTCACGTCGAACACGCGGCCCATGACCGCCTCGCCGACGGGCATGGCGATCGCCTTGCCGGTGTCAGTGAGTTCCATGCCGCGCTTGAGTCCCTCGGTGGTGCTCATGGCGACGGCGCGCACCCAGTTGTCGCCGAGGTGCTGCTGCACTTCGAGCGTCAGCTTGGTGCGGCCCTGGCCGGGGAGTTCGTACTCGACGGTAAGAGCGTTGTAGATGGCCGGCACATGCGTCGCGAATTCCGCGTCTATGACCGGGCCGATGATTTGAACGATTTTGCCTTTGTTCATGCGTGCTGAGAGTTAGCCCATCGCCATCTGGGCGGTGGTTATTTCCAACAGTTCCTTGGTGATGTTCGCCTGGCGCAGCTTGTTGTATTCGAGCGTGAGGTCTTTGACGAGCTGCTTGGCGTTGTCGGTCGCGTTCTTCATGGCGACCATGCGCGAGCTGTGCTCGGAAGCCTTGGCCTCCAGCAGAAACTGGAAGACCTGAAAATTAAGGTAGTGCGGCAGCAGGTTGCCGAGCACACCGGCGGCGTCCGGCTCGAAGAGATACTCGACGTCGGGCTTCTTCAACTCGCCGCCCCCACCATGTCCCTGCACGTCGGCTTCGACCGCGTGAATCTTGCCGATGGGCAGGAGTTGGCGTGCCTCGGGCTTCTGCGAAAGCGTGTTGATGAAGTTGGTGTAAAGCACGTCCACGCGATCCACTTCGCCTTTGAGAAATAAGTCCTGCGCAAACTTCGAGATGGCCCTTGCCTCGGCGAACTGAGGGTTGTCCTTGTAGCTGAACTCGGCCGCGAGGTTGCGCTTAGTGCGGTGAATAAATTGCGCGCCCTTCTTGCCCGCGCAGATATAGAAAGTGGTGTCCTTGTCAAACTTACCCGCTTCGCGGAGAAGGTTGGAGTTGAGCGCGCCGCACAGTCCCTTGTCCGTGCTGACGAGAATGACCGCGCGCTTGTTGCCGCCATTGCGTTTCTCCAGCAGTGGATGCGAGAAGTCGCCGGCGCCTTCGCTCACGGCCGCGAGCACGTCGTTCATCAACGTCGCGTAAGGACGGCCCGCGAGGGCGGCGAGCTGCGCCTTGCGCATCTTCGACGACGCGACCATCTGCATGGCCTTCGTGATTTGCGCCGTGTTTTTGACCGACTTGATGCGTCGGCGAATGTCGCGTGTGCTGGGCATGGGCGGTTACGCGTTGGCGTTGACCGAAATCACCGATACGTCTGCTTGAACTCACCGACGGCAGCCTTCAATTCAACCGCCAACGCGTCACTGACGGCCGCTTCCTTGCGCACCTTGTCGAGCAACGCCTGTTTCCGAGTACTCAGGAAGTCGATCAGCTTGTTCTGGAAATCCTTCACTTTCTCCACAGCCACGTCGTCGAGGAATGCGTTCTGCATCGCCCACAACACCGTCGCCTGCACTTCGACCGGCAGCGGATTGTATTGGTTCTGTTTGAAGAGCTCGACGATGCGCTTGCCGCGTTCGAGGATGGACTGAGTTTTCGCGTCGAGGTCGGAACCGAACTGCGCGAACGCCGCCAGCTCGCGATACTGCGCGAGGTCGCCCTTGATGCGTCCGGCGACCTGTTTCATCGCCTTGATCTGCGCGGCGGAACCGACACGGCTCACCGAGAGACCGACGGAAATCGCGGGACGTACGCCCTGGTAGAACAAATCCGTTTCGAGATAAATCTGCCCGTCCGTGATCGAAATCACGTTCGTCGGGATGTAGGCCGAAACGTCGCCGGCTTGCGTCTCGATGATCGGCAGCGCGGTGAGCGAGCCGTTGCCGTTCTTCTCGTTCACGCGAGCGGAACGTTCGAGCAGGCGGCTGTGCAGATAGAACACGTCGCCCGGATACGCCTCGCGGCCGGACGGGCGCTTGAGCACGAGCGACACCTGACGGTAGGCGACGGCCTGCTTGGAAAGATCATCGTAAATGATGAGCGCGTCCATGCCGTTGTCCATGAACCATTCGCCCATCGACGCGCCGGCAAACGGCGCTAGATACTGCGCGGCGGCCGGGGAGTCGGCGCCAGCGGCCACCACGATGGTGTATTCCATCGCGCCGGCCCGCTCCAGTTCGGCGATGACGCGGGCGATGTTCGACTGCTTCTGGCCGACGGCGACGTAAATGTTATAGACCGGACGGAAGCCTGCCTCGCCGGCGTTCTGCTTGTTGATCTTGGCCTGATTGATCATCGTGTCCACGCCGATGGTCGTCTTGCCCGTGGAACGGTCGCCAATGATCAACTCGCGCTGGCCGCGGCCAATCGGGATCATCGCGTCGATGGCCATGATGCCCGTCTGGACGGGCTGGCTGACGGACTTCCGCTTGATGATGCCCGGCGCGATTTTTTCGACCGGGTAGAAAGCGGTTTCCTTGATTGGCCCCTTGCCGTCCACGGGTCGGCCGAGCGTATCGACCACGCGGCCGAGCAGCCCCTTGCCCACCGGCACGGAGAGGAGCTTGCCAGTGGTTTTCACTTCAGTGCCTTCACGAATGCCGAGGTAATCGCCGAGCACGATGGCACCGACCTCGGTTTCTTCGAGGTTGAGGGCGATGCCGATGACGCCGTTGCCGAAATCGAGCATCTCGTTGAGCATCGCGTCGGTGAGGCCCTCAATCTTGGCCACGCCGTCGGAGATTTCGCGGACGGTGCCGACGTTTTGCTTGGCGACCGACGTTTTCACGCCGGAGATTTGCGCTTCGATGTCCTGAAGGATGGAACTCATAGTCTGTCTGGAATAATCAAATCACTGCGTCTTAGAAACTTTCGGCCAGCGCGTTCAAGCGCGCCTGCACGCTGCCGTCGAACACGTCGCTGCCAACCTTGATGCGAAGTCCGCCGATCAGTTCGGCGTTCTGCGCGAAGGAAATGTTCAAGCCCTGCCCGTAACGCCGAGTCAGGTTCTGCTGCACCTCGGCTTGCTGCACAGACGTCAACGCCACGGCGCTCTCGACGAAGGCCGACCGGCGCTCGATGTCGAGCTTCACCAAGCGCTGGAAGTGCGAGAGGATAGCCACATAGCCACGCGGCTTCCGCATGACCATCGCTTGCACCGACTGGCGGATACGACCGTCATCGAGCAGGCTGTTGACCTTGCAGTTGCGGAGCAACTGCTTGGCGTCGCGCTTGGCTTGTTTGGAAATTTTCACGGGGCCGGATGCTCGAAGTCGTTACGCCGCCACCTGCCGGTTGGCTTCTTCGATCAATCGCTGCTGATCGTCTCCGGTGAGAATCTTGCCGGTGACCTTCGACGCAGTCGTGGCGACAAGGCGACCGACTTCCCGGCGCAACTCGGTCTTCATGCGAGCCAATTCGGCCTCGCTGGCCTGGCGAGCCTTGTTGACGATGTCCTGCGCGGCGGTGACGGCCTTTTGCGTTTCGAGTTCGGTCACCTTGGCGGCGGCAGCGCGAGCTTCTTCGATCATCTTGGTGGATTGCGCGTTCGCCTGGTTCAAAATCTCCTGCGCCTTGGCCTGAGCGTTCGCTAGTTCGATCTTCATCTTCTCGGCGTTGGCCATGCTTTCAGCGATGCGCTGCTTGCGTTCGTCGAGCATCGCCAGAATCGGACCGTAGGCAAATTTCTTCAGCGCGACCGCCACGATCACGAACAGAACGATTTGCGAAATGAGCAACTGCCAAGTCACGCCAAATTGATTGGCGATTTCACTCACCGGATTTCCCGGCGCTGCAGCGGCAAGAATCAATGAATTCATAAGACTTGTTACGAAAGGAAAATGTGGCGCGGAGCCTTGCGGCCCCGCGCCCGCAGGATTATTTCCCAGCCAGGAAGATGGCGAAGAAGACGACGCCATCCGCCAACGCGGCGAAAATGATCGCCTGGTTACGGATGGCGCCTGCCGCACCCGGATTGCGTCCGGTCGCTTCGGCGGCCTTCATGCCGATGATTCCCACGCCGATCGCCGAGCCGACCGCAGCCAGACCGATGTGGAGACTTCCGGACATTTCTGCCAATAAGGGCATCATAGTTTTGCCTTTCGTGTTTTGTTTTCTCAACCACCCCCGCAGTTTGCCCACGGTCCGGCGGCCGAAATTGTTAAGGCGCGTGAGCGCCGTGTTTGTGCTCTTTGTCGTGGCCGTGGCCCTCGTCATGGTGCGCGCACATGAGCGCCGTGAACACCGAGGTCAGCAGCGCGAACACCAGCGCCTGCACCAGCCCGACCAGCAGTTCCAAAAAGTAAAACGGCAGCGGGAGAATCCAGCCCAGCCACGGCACGAGCGTCATCATGGCTTCCAGAATGTTCTCGCCAGCGAAGATGTTGCCGTAGAGACGGAAGCTCAGAGACACCGGACGAAATGTGATCGAAATGACTTCGATCACGCCGACGAACAGGAAAATCGCCGCCATGAACAGCGCCATGACGCCATTCCCATTGTCACCACCGGAGAAAATATGTTTCAAAGCCCCACCGATGCCGAGCGATTGCAGCGACCAAACCACCCAAAGAAAGAAAAAGGTAAGCGACATCGCCAGCGTCATGTTCAAGTCCGCGTTCCCGCCGCGCAGCAGAGGCTTCGCCAAGTGGAAGTGCCCGGCAGCGTCCATCGAACCGTAACCCACCGTGCCCACGCCGGGAATCAACCCGAACCAGTTAGTGAACAGAATAAACACGAACAGCGTGCAGAAAAACCAGAACGATTTCTTGACCAGGTCCGCGCCAAGAACCTCCTCAAAAAATCCGTACATTCCCTCGACCAACCACTCGACGAAGTTTTGCAGGCCAGACGGCACGAGTTGAATGTTCCGGGTCGCCATTTGCGCGACGAGTATTAAAAGCAGTGCGACCGACCAGGTGACAACCATGGAACTGGTAAATTGAATCGGGCCGAGGTTGAAAACCGGCGCGCTCGGAGGCAAGCCGTGGTGCTCCGCGCTGTGTTCGGCGGCAGCTTCGTTGTGGGTTGCGGCTGACGCGTGAGTCTCTGCCGCCAAGACAGGAAAAGTCACGGCCGCAAACAACAACAACGCCACTAAAAATGTTTTTATGAATCGCATCGCGATCGGGTAAAAAGCTTGCCGTGAGGAAACGAAATCCTCGCAACGAAAACCGCCGTTTTGCCGGAAGCGCGGTGAAATTGACCGAGTGAGAAATTTTTCACAAGCGTTTTTTTTGGATTGTGGAAAAGTCGAGCTCAGCGATTCGGCTTGAAGTTCCTGCCCTGGTTTGTTAGGAAAGCCTCATGTCATTTCCCCAACCAACCAGTTGGGCGGTATTCTTGATGAACCTCTGGCTCACTTCTGTCGTTTCCATTCAAGCTCAACCCAAATTTGAGCCGCTCGTGCTGGATGCGGGCCGTCCCAAACTTTCTCTGCTCGGACAGTCCGGCACCAACTACGTGATTGAGTCCTCAGTCAATCTGAGCAATTGGACTTTTCTCTTCTCCGGCGTGGCAACCAACGGTCGCGTCAGTTATTTGCATTCGGCGGCTCCTGCTGCCGACCGCTTGTTTTATCGCGCCCATTCCGGCGCTGCCCCTCCAGCCCCGGCGAAGATTGATCCGCGCGCAAACACGAATGCGATTACGGGAGCTTTGGTGACGTTCGAAGACGGCGGTAATTGCACGCTCTTGGGCAATAACGGCCAGCTATTCACTCTCACATTTCCGTCGAATACGATCCCGACCCCAGCGATTATTAAGATGACGCTCGTAACGAATATCGCCGGTTTGCCGTTCAGCCGCGGAATCATCGGAGCGGTCCGACTCGAGCCGGAGAAGCTCGATATTTTTGGCGCGGCGACTCTGGACATCAGCTACCCCACGAACAGCGATTGGCGGCAAATCGTCAGCTTCACCTGTGGCAACGACGGTTCGGATTTTCATCTGACACCCGATCTCGTCCGCAGCAATTACGTACGGATCCCGCTCACGCATTTCGGAACGTTCGGTTCCTGTCTCGCGACCACGCAAGAGTTGGCGCAAGTCGTGCAATCGGCGTCCGAGAATCGAAACCGCTCTCAGACTATAGCCAAGCTCGACCTGCACGGGGCGCGGGGACGAATCGCGCTACAAGATTTCCTGAGCAGTTCATTGATTTGCTTTTCCGAGCGTGTTGCCAGAGCCCAGATCGTCTTTGACCATCTCACCAATTTGCGGAGAGATAGCGAGCAGGATCTTGCCGCGCTTTTAGCTTGGGACCGAACGCTACAGTTATTCGGTGCTCCAAGTAATTCCTCTAACATCGTAAAAAACGCGGCAGCAGAGGCCTGTCCGATTTATCGCGACCAGCTTGCACCCTATTGGCCAGAGGCTGCCAACAACTGCGCGCTGAACGGAATTCTGTTGATGTTCACGCTCGGAATTGAACGCCAATTGGAGGTGCTTGGTTTTGTTGACGAGGGAGGCACGTGTACCAGCATAAAAAATCAGCCGCTCTGTGCCGGATTCGAGACCTGTCTGAAAGAGATCGAAGAATGTTGCAAGCGCACCAGCCAGGGGAGCGGCAGGCTTCAGGATCTATTCGACGTTCATCGTCAGCAACTTTTGCTGGGGCTCAACTGTCTTTCCCCCGATGACATTAAACGAGTTCAGGACGCTTGCACGAATCTCTCCTGGGTCGGCACCTTCACGGTGAAGGAGCATGGCCAGACCAACTCTACAAGTTCTGTGGGAAACACTACCTACGAGCATACTAGCTCCTATCGCCTCGAGTTCGAAGGAAATGTCATCAACTCGACAGAAGAGAGTTTCGGGGATTTCGGAGAATTTGGCTTCGCGATCATTTTGAAAGTTTTCGGCCAATTTTACGGCTACAGAATGGACAGGGACATAACCACAAGGCCCGACAGCTGCGGAGCAGATATTTCCGATGGAACCACAGAACATGAAGCCAATGTATCAGGCGGATACGACGTTCAGATCATTTTCGATCCCAATGGAACTTATACGATCTACGCTAAGAGTGTCAGTGACGTCTTGCCAAACTCCGCAAAAGCTCACGGTTGCGGCTCTATCCGGCAGTACGACGATAGAGGAAGATGCACGGGCTATACGATGTTATGCAGCTCGAGCCAAATCCCAAGCTCGCGCGTCATATTCAATCCGGCGCAGCTTTATCTCCAACTCTCAGGGACGAACACCAGTCGCGTGAGCGGATCGGTCAGCACGAATACGCCTTTTTTCGTGCCGCCCAAAACAGAGTCCTACACTTGGGACTTTCAACGAACGAAGAAACCGCAGTAAGACGGAAAAAGCGGCAAGAGCGTCCGAGACAGTCGCGCGTCTGTTCCGATGCAAGACGGAGCGAGGGGCAATTGCTCAATCGTCGTCGTCTCCGCGGTTGAGCACGAAGGCGGCGCGTGTCGGCGGCGGCATCGGGCTTTGCGGGCCGCGCACCGAACGCCAGATTACTTCATTGAGTTGCAAATCATCCGCTGCGTCTTCCTTGGAAAAATCCATCCGCCCGGAAAGTTCATTGCCCCACGCTGTTTTTAAATTGCGTTCCTCCAAATCAACCTGGGCTGGTTGCGCGATGTAGGCGTGAAGGTCGGGCGTCGGCTGGAACGCGTTGAACATCGGCGTGGCCGCGGCATCGAATTGCGTCATCGGCTTCAAACCGAGAATCAATTCCATCGTGCGCAACATGCTGCTCGTCGAATACATCGTGGAATCAACGGAGCCGCGTCGCACGTACGGGCTGATGGCGAACGCGATGCTACGGTGGGCATCGACGTGGTTGGGACCGTTCTGCGCATCGTCCTCCACGACGAACACCGCCGTCTGCGCCCAGAACTTCGAGCGCGTGATGCCCTCGATTAGTTTGCCGAACGCGAGATCGTTTTCGGCGACCATCGCCGTGGGCGTGTGTTTGCCCGCGCTGGTGCCGTACGTGTGGTCGTTCGGGAGGCGGAGAATTTGCAAACGTGGCATGTCGCCTTCGCGCTCGAAGCGCGCCAGTTCGCTCAAAAATCGCTCGGCACGCTTCACGTCGGGATATTCCATGTCCCAACAGCGGTAGCCCGGATCGAAATGCCCCTGCAACGCCGCGATGCGCGTTACAGGCGGGTCGTTGGTCGTCGCGCCGTTGCTGACAAATTCCCCGTAGCTGCGGTAGCTCACGCCGGCGGCGCGGGCGCGATCCCACAAATAACCGGAACTCGGCTGGGCGATGGCGAATTTGCCTTCGGACGGATAAGGAAATTTTCCGTGGCTGTTATGTCCGTAACTCAACGGCCAGCTTTTCTCCACGAAGTCCGTCGCATACGCGCCCATCGTCCATTCGTGTCCGTCGGCGCTGACTTCGCCATCGACGTAGAAATTATCCAGCAGCACGAACTCGCGCGCAAGCTGATGATGGTTCGGCGTCACTTTTTCCGGGAACAGACAGAGCGAAGGATCGCCATTGCCGACCGGCAGATCGCCGAGCACTTGATCGTACGTGCGGTTTTCCTTGATGACGTAGATGCAGTACTTGATCGGGCTGCGGCCGCCGACGCGCGCGGGGATGGGACTGTTCGCCGGGCGGCGGGCGGCGATGGCATTGGCCGCCCGCAACGGGCTGCACTCCATCGCGCGCTCGGTCCAGATTTTCATTTGCGTGTCGAATTTGGTGCCAGCCGGCAGGTCGATGACGCTCAACGTGCCACGGAACAAGTCGCCGATGTATTCGTGAATCGTCTTGGGCGGCTCGACGCGCGGCTGCGGGCCGCGTGGATTGGCCCTAGACCCGCCGCCCTTGCCGTTGGCGACGAGTAATTGTTTGCCATCTGGCGTCACACGAACGGAAGTCGGATACCAACCGACTGGGATGAACCCGAGCGGATGGCTCTTGCCGGGCGTCGCAACGTCGAAGACAGCCACGTTGTTGTTGTCGGCGTTGGCGACGAAGAGAGTTTTTTCATCCGGCGTCAGCGCGAGGCTATTGGGCGTCGAGCCGGACGGAGCGTTCGCGTAGAGTGCGCCCACCAGCGTTTCCAAAATTTTCCCCGTGTCAGTGCTCAGGACGCTGACGGTGTTGCGGTTGGCGTTGGCGACGAAAAGATGTTTCCCCGATTTGGAAAGCAGCATTTCATTCGGATGTTCCTGTGTCGGCCAATGTGCGGCAACGGAGCGGCTGCGCAGATCAATCACCGCTATGGACGCGTGCGCCCAGAGGCTCACGTAGAGGCGCTGGCGCGGCTCGTCGAGCACACACGCATACGGAAACGGATCGCTCGCTGTCGTCGCGTCGAGCAACGCCGTCCCGCGCTTGGTCGCGGCGGCGAGGTCGGCATCCGGAGGCGGCGGAATCAACGTGGTCGCGTTCGTCGCGTTGCCCGGCAGCAACGAAATTTCAGACGGCCTGGCCCCCGAAGCCAAATCGACCTGCGTCACGCGATGTCCCCAAAGCTCGGCGACGAAAAGGCTGCGGCCGTCGCCGGCCACCGCCAGTCCAGCGGGCACACTGCGGATAGCGGCATCGCGCAAAGGGACTTCAAGGTGCGCGGACAAGCTGCCTTCCTTGAATGAGAATTCATGCACGACTTCGGCACCGGCCCCGCTGCAAAAAAGTTTTTCCCCGTCGGGAGAAAACGCGATCCCGTAAAATGACTCGGCGATGTTCGTGCGCGCGATGACGACGCCCTTGGGCAACGCGACGGTGACGACCTCCTGAGTTCCGTAGCCGCAATGAAGAACGGCGGCAAATCGTCCATTCGGGTGCATTGCGATGTTGGCGGGAAAATCGCCCAGTTCAATTTGCCGGCCGGCTGGTCGCAACGACCATTGGTTCGGCAAGAGCACCGAGCCGTCAGGACGCGCGCCCGGACGACGGACTTCGGTAGTCGTTGAGGTGGGTTGTGGGCCGCCCGAGCAGCCGGCCAGTGCAGTGAGACAGAGCGGAAGCGCGCGGATAAAAAAGATTCTCATATCTGAATTGAGCTTCCTTATGGCAGCAATTCCGGCGGGCGTAAAGTTGCATTCAGGCAACGACATTTTGTCCACTGCGGTGAAGGCCGGATCGTCGCTTGACTTTGGCCCTGATTAAGCAGATTAGTGCTCAAGTCCCTATGTCGCCAAAATCGATCCGAAAGCAACCGGCGAGCGGTTTTACGCTGATCGAACTCCTCGTCGTCATTGCCATCATCGGAATTCTCGCCAGCCTGCTCCTGCCCGCGCTGGCGAAGGCCAAGGAGAGCGGGCGTGCCGCGCTTTGCAAAAGCAACATGCACCAGATCGCGCTGGGCGAATTGATGTACGTGGACGACAACAACGACTACCTTCCGTGGCCGGGCGATGTGGACCGCAACTTGACGCCGGACTGGGTGTTCGGCGGCCAGCCGGATACGTTTGCCAAGAATCCCGCGATGTGGAAAAGCCCGAGCTATGGATTTCACGCCGAGGCTGGCTCGGTTTTCAATTATGTAACCGGCCTGCAACGGTTGCCCTACAGCGAAAAATACACGAACAGTTTTCCGATATATCGCTGTCCAAGCACGGGCGCGCTGGGACGGGCGTTGCGCGTGAACTACAGCATGAACGGCGATTTGGATCCGAGCGGTGGCAATCCACGCACGACCTCGGCCGGGGTGAAACACAGCGCGGTCGTCGATCCCGTGCAAAAAGTTCTGCTCGTGAACGAAGATCCGGCCACGATGCGCAATGCGAGCTTCAACCCTGGCGGCACCGCGATCAACGGCCATTTCGTCACTCACAACGGACGCATCAACGTGGCTTTCATCGACAGTCACATCGAGCCGATGAAGGACAAGAAAGTGCTGGAAATTCAGAAGGGCGTGCAGGCGCGGATTTACTTCGATCCGTTTTACCGGCAGTAAATTTCAACTGGCGAGTACTTGGCCGCAAATGGTTCGTCGCCGCAAATCCGCCACGCATTCGACGTGCTGTGTTTGCGGAAACATGTCGAGCGGGACGACCGAGACCAGTTCATAAACTCCCCCGGCACGAAGGAGACTCAAATCACGGGCGAGGGTGGCTGGATGGCACGACACGTACACAATTTGCGCCGGCCCCGCGCGGCGAAGCAGTTCCACGCTCTCAGGCAGGCATCCCGTGCGTGGCGGATCGATGACCACAGCGGTTGCCTCCGTCGGAAAACGATTCAGCAGTGCGGGCAAAACATCCTCGGTGCGGCCGGCGATAAATTCGCCGTTTTTTCGCTCGCGACTCTCGGCGTTTTTTCTGGCCGCGCAAATCGCCAGTTGATCCAGTTCCACGCCGACGAACGATTCGACGAGATCCGCCAATTCAATGGCGAAAAACCCGACCCCGCAGTACGCGTCAACGAGATGGCGCACACCGCTGGCACGCACTCGTTCGCGCACGACTTCCACCAGCTTCGGCAACAGGAAAAAATTATTCTGGAAAAATGAATCCTTCGGCACATCCCAACCTTTCGGTTGAACCCGCAGCACGACTTTGATGCCGCCCTTGGGCGGCGGATGGGCGCGAACGTGAAGAATTTGTTCGTTGAGCACCGGCTCGGCGATTTGACATTCCTCGACATCGACGACGAGCCGGTTGTCGTGCCGCAGAAAACCGATGTCGAGCGCTTGTCTGGGCTTGTTCCATTGACTGCGAATCATGATGCGGTTGCGGTATCCGTACGGCTGCGGACAGGGAACGACTTCAGCGATCACCGTCTCCGCAAAGCCGCCGATGCGCTGAAATAAATCGGCGACTTGCTTGCGCTTGCAGCGCAGTTGCGCCGCGTAGTCGATGTGCTGATACTGGCAACCGCCGCATTCCCCGAAGTAACGGCAGTGCGGCGTGACACGATCCGCCGACGGCTTCAAAACCTGGATCAACCGCGCCCGGCCAAATCGTTTCTTGACCTCCGTGAGTTCGACTTCCACTTCCTCACCGACCACGGTGAAGGGAACAAAAACCACGAACTCGCCCGCGCGTCCCACGCCCTCGCCTCCAAACGCCAAATCGTGAATGGTCAGGGTGAGGCGCGATCCAACCGTTAACTCTGCGGGCAAATCCATTGTGCGGACAATCTTCTGCGGAGCCGCCCGCACTCAGCAAGCACAAGATTCGGTGGCGCAAATTTGGGCTGGCCGCTCTTGCGTTTTGAGGCTTACAGCATCGAAGTCCAAAGCAGAAATCACCATCGTCACCACCGAGCTTAACTACTCGTAGATGTTGGCGGGATGTTAGTGGAGCCTGCACTTGGCAATGCGCCAGTTTCCTGCACGGATATTAGCAAGTGTTGCTTCCACCGCTCAGTAACGCTATCCCAAAAGCCCTCTACCGGTTTGGCGTCACAGATTGGTGCTAGTTCTTGTCCGATTTTAGTGAGGATCGTGCTCCCGATTTCTAGTTGATTTTCAGAATCGAATCGGAATTCAAGAAGTAGGGGCTTTCCGTAGTAAAACACTTCTGCGCGTTTTGGGAGTCGCTTCCTGATGAACTTGTTGATGTTGTTAAATTTGATTAGGCCAATGCTTTCAAGATGCACAAGTCCGCTAAAGTCGATGCCGTGGCTACTGTAAATCTTATCTCGAACATCGAAAACTATCGGCACAAGATCTTGATCTTCAAAGAACCAAACAAATCCACATAGTTTGGCGAATAACTCGGCATCAAACTTATCCAGATCTGCAAGAAAGTTCACCGTCCGCTTCGAGTACTTACCTGGCGCATTGGCTTCTCCCGCCAGCACACGCGACCAAAGTTTTTGCATTTCTTCATCTGAAACGATCCGCGACCTGTCAAAAAAATTTGTGACCCAATCGTCCTGCATCGTGCTTGGATCGGCTCCTTCCTTTAGTTGAGGAAATGCCTTTGCGATAATCTCCTCCATGTTTTTTTGTTGCCGGGCTTCTTCCTCAAAAAAGCGGTGCATCGCGCGGTGATGAAGGTCAGTGATTTGAATTTCTGACTCTGCTCTGATGATCGCCGCCTCTGCGTCGGCCTTGGCTATTCGCTTGATCTGGTAGGGAGCAAAGAATCCTCCGACAGCCTTTGACACCTTCTTAATTAGAGTGTCCGCTGGCTTTGAAAAGTCTCCTAGATTCACGAGAGAGTATGATGGTCCTTCCGGCATGAGGTGTAATTATCGGCTAAATTGGTCCGCAAAGCTTGATCGCACCTTGTTCTTACTTGCGCAATACGAACTCCTTCGCGTTCAACAATCCCCAGGCGAGATCTTCCAGCGCCGTGCGACGGTCTTTCGCTTTTTGCAAATGCGACGTGGCTTTCGCCGATTCCGTCGCGCTGGGCGCGCGTGTGAGCGCCGTCCAATAAAGTTCGTCGATGACGGCGGCGTTTGGTTGGCCGGAGGCGAGCAGGCGCGTGAGCCGGTTGTCGGATTGAGTGAGCAATTCATTGACGGACGGACCGCTGATCATCTGGAACGCCTGGCCCATCGTCGTGTCGGCCGAGCGCTCGCATTCGCAGGTGAGCAGGCGCTGCGGCTTGCCAAAAATTTCGAGGAACAAATCCGCCGCGCCAATTTTCTCGCCGCGCCTGCGCTCGGTGTGCGCGCCGGGCAGTTGCGTCGCGCGCAGCCCGGCGGGATAGCCGCGAAATTGCGTCGGCACGCCGGCGACCTGCGCCTCGCAATCGAGTAGTTGCTCGGCCGCGAGGCGACGCACCAGCGCGTGCGAGTAATTCAATTCGTCGTCGCGGCTGGTGTCGTTCGGCTCGCTCGACAACTGGTAGGCGCGCGAGTTCATGACGAGGCGGATCGTGTGGCGCAGATCAAACTTGTGCTTCACGAAATCCGCCGCCAGCGCGTCGAGCAACGCCGGATGCGAGGCCGGATTCGTCGCGCGGAAATCGTCAATCGGATCGACGATGCCACGGCCCATGAGCTGAAACCAGATGCGGTTCACTTGCGATCGGGCGAAAAAAGAATTCGTCGGTGAAGTCATCCACGCGGCGAGCGCTTCAAGTTCGTCCAGTTCGGCAGCAGCCGGAGCGTTGGGCGTGACGCGAGCTTGCGCGGCGGCCGGCGTGCCGAGAAAGCGCGGCTCGGCGGCTTTGCCCGTGCGCGGATTTTTCACTTCGCCTTTGCGCGCGACATAGACGATTTGCTCGCCCTTGAACTCGTGCGAATCGTTGCTGTCGGTGCGGCGGTTCTCCAAAATTTTATACTGCACTTTGGCAAACACCGCCGCCCAATCGAAATAGTCGGCCTGCGTCCAGCGGTCGAACGGATGGTTGTGGCATTGGGCGCACTGGAGCCGAGTGCCGAGAAAAACCTGCGCCACGGCTTCCGCGCGCGTCACAGCATCGCGATTGGCGCGATAGAAATTCGCCGCCGGATTCAGATACGTGCTGCCCCGCGCGGAAATTAACTCGCGCACAAATTGATCGAGCGGCTTTTTGTCCACGATGCTCTGGCGAATCCAATGATGGAACGCCGCCGTGCCTTTGGCGTCGAGCGTGCGTTCCTCGACGCGCAGCAAGTCGGCCCACTTGAGCGCCCAGTTGTCGGCAAACTCCGGACGTTCGAGTAATTGATCGATGACGCGCGCGCGTTTGTCGCGCCGTCGATCCGCCACGAACTGTCGGGCCTCGTCGGCCATTGGCAACAGGCCGAGCAGATCGAGATGGGCACGCCGCAAAAAAACTTCGTCCGCGCACAGCGGCGATGGGTTCATACGAAGCTGGCGCAACTTCGCGGAAATTTGTTCGTCGATGAAATTGTTGGCGGGCAGTTTCGTCCAGCGGAAGTCCGGACGCGCGGGCACAAAGGCGAGCCGCACCGGCTCCTGGCATTGGAGATAGCGCACGAGCACGGTGGTTTCGCCGGCCTGTTCGCGGCGCACCAAACCATCCGGCGCTGCCTTCGCGATGCCGTTGGCGGTTTCGTAAACCGCGAGCCGCGTCACGTCGCGGCGCGTGCCGTCGGAGAAAAACGCCTCGGCACGAAGTTGAACTTCGACGGCGGGTTCAATCAAAATTTGTTCAGCGGGCGCAACGACGATTCGTTCCAACCGGGGCGCGGAGGCCAAATCGTTGGTGGCTCCGTCGGCGATCCAGCGGCGGACGATTTCGTATTCAGGCGAACCGGGTGCAAAGCGTTTGCCGCCTTCGTGCGCAAGCGTCGTCGTTGGTTTGAGAAGCATCAAACTTTGCTCCGGCTCGAGCAGACTGATGCGCCGGCCGAATTGATCGCGCGTCAGCGCAATGAAATCGAGGTCGGGATCCTGGCCGCGCAGCGAGAGCTTGAAGCCGGCCTTGCCGCTGGCGTTGCCGTGGCAGGCACCGGCACTGCAACCCGCGCGCGCCAGCACGGCCATGACCTCGTTGCGAAAAGAAACTGCGTCCGCGCGAGAGAGAACGGGCGCCAGCAGCAACCCGCCAAACAACATCAACCCGGCGCGACGGCGCGCGCTGCGGATCGCCAGCGATCCGCGTAGTCCCGACAAGTCCTGCGGCGATTGGGTCATGGGAAATTATTTACCGGAAAATTGCATCGGAGCAAAGGCGTTTTTCCGCGCGAAAATTTTCCGGCGAAAGCCGCTGAGGAACGGCCAGCATTTGGTTTGACAGCCGGGGGCGCAGTTTTACTCTCGCGCCCATGCAATCCCACGAGCTGCTGCGGGAAGTTTTTCAACAAGCCAGCGCCAAACAAATCGCCGCCGAGATGGGGCTTTCGCTGTCGATGATTTACAAGTGGGCCGAGTCGCCCGGCGAAAGCGCAGGCAGCGGCGCGGCGAACCCGCTCGACCGCGTCGAATCGCTGCTCAAGGCCACCAAAGATCCACGGCTTGCGCAATGGATCTGCGAACGCGCCGGCGGGTTCTTCATGAAAAATCCCAAGGCCGCCAACCCGCATCCGTTCTTTCTCGTGCCCGCGACGAACGAGATCGTCCAGGAATTTGCCGACCTGCTGGCGGTCATCGCCACGGCGGCGGCGGACAACCAGATCACGCCGACCGAAGCCAAGCGCATCCGTGCTCGTTGGGAGAAATTGAAGTCAGTCACCGAAGGGTTCGTGCATTGTTGTGAGCACGGGAACTTCGCACCCATCAAAGACGCGCCCGAAGGTGCTGCGAAAAAGTAGCCTTCCATTTTGTCCTTTTTCCAGCTTTTGGCGGTTGGTAGTCTGTCAGAGTATGAGCCTCCCACTGGCATTGGAATACCGCAGCCGCGTCGAGGAGTTTCAACACCGGCATCGTGTCGGACTGGTGACGCTGCTGTTCACCGACATGGTGGGTTCCACGCAGTTGAAACAAGACCTTGGAGACCACTCGGCTGTCGCGTTGATTCAGCAGCATCACACGCTCGTCCGTGAAGCGCTTCAGAGTTTCAAAGAAGCCGCCGAAATCAGCACCGCCGGCGATTCCTTTTTTCTGGTCTTCACCAAGCCTTCGGACGCGGTGAAGTTCGCGCTGCTATTGCAAGCCGGGCTTCGCTCGGCCGGCGGCGAAAACAGCAGTCGCGTTTCCGATCGCATCGGCATCCACGTAGGCGAGGTGTTCATCGAGCAGGAGGCAGGCTCGGACAAAACCAAAGACCTCTACGGCATCCAGGTCGATACCTGCGCGCGCGTGATGGCGCTGGCCAGCGCAAACCAAATTCTCATGACGCGCTTCGCCTTCGACAACGCGCGCCAGGTGCTGAGAGGAACAGACGTTGAATCGCTAAATGATCTAAAGACGTTAAACTGGTTGAATCACGGGCCGTATCTGCTCAAAGGACTGGCCGAGCCGATTGAGATTTGCGAAGTGCGCGTCGGCACGGACGGCCCCACCACGCCGCCGACCAGTTCGGAAAAAGCCCAGCGCTACGTCTCTGCCGACGCGGAACCGGTGCTGGGCTGGCGTCCGGCGGTGGATCAAAAAGTGCCAGGCACCGAATGGAGTCTGGTGGAGAAACTGGGCGAGGGCGGCTTCGGCGAAGTGTGGCTGGGCCGGCACGACACGCTCAAGCAGCTTCGCGTCTTCAAGTTTTGTTTTCGCGCCGACCGCGTGCGGGCGCTCAAGCGCGAAGTCACGCTTTTCCGTTTGCTTCAGGAGCGCGTGGGCGAGCATCCGAACATCATGCGCCTGCTGGAAGTGTTCTTTGACGAGCCGCCGTTTTACCTCGAAATGGAATACGTCGAGGGCAAAGACCTGAAAAGCTGGTGCGAGGCGCAAGGGGGCGTCGAGAAAATTCCGCTGGCGACGCGGCTGGAAATCGTGGCGCAAGCGGCGGATGCGTTGCAAGCCGCGCACGACGCGGGCGTGATTCACCGCGACGTCAAGCCGGGAAATATTCTTGCGCAAAATAGCAGCCGACGTAAGGAGGCTCTGACTTTTTCTCCGGGCACGGGCGCAGGAAAGAATGAGCCTCCTAACGTCGGCTGCTACGAAGTGCAGGTGAAGCTCACCGACTTCGGGATCGGGCAAGTCGTCTCGGAAGAATACCTCGCCGGCCGCACACGCGCGGGCTTCACACAAACGCTGCTCGGCTCGACCTCCTCGCACACCGGCACGCAGATGTACATGGCGCCGGAACTTCTCGCCGGCAAACCGGCCTCGACACGCTCGGACATTTATTCGCTCGGCATCGTGCTTTATCAATTGCTCGTCGGCGACTTCGCGCGCCCGCTGACGACCGACTGGACCGACCACGTTTCCGATCCGCTGCTGCGCGATGATTTGAAGCACTGCTTTGCAGGGAATCCTCAGGATCGTTTCGCTGGCGCCGCTCAACTCGCGAAGAACCTTCGCGCTCTGCCACAACGCCGCGCGGAATTCGCCAGACAACAAGCCGAGTTGGTTTCGCGTGAAAAAGCCGCGTATCGCCGGGGCATGATGCGGACGGCGGCAGTGGCGGCGGTGATCGTCGTGCTCATCGCGGGGCTTGCTCTGGTGGCTCGCAATCAATCGAAGCGCGCGGCCAGGAATGCAGAATCTCTGCGCCGACATTTGTATTGCTCGGATATGGCCGTTGCCTGGAATGCCTGGCAAGACGGCGATGTCCAACGCACGCGCGACTTGCTCACAAACCAGTTCCGTGCGTTAGGGCAGGGGGACGATCTCAGAGGATTCGAGTGGCGTTACCTGTGGGGCCGCTCTCGTGCGCAAGAGCTTTTCGTCCTCCCGACGGGAGGCTTTTCAGTCAAATTTTCGCCGGACGGACGCACGGTAGCTGCTACAAGTGGGGGCGATGGCGTGGTCCAGCTTTGGGACTTCGCCTCTCACAAGCTAAACAAATCAATCAAAGCTTATACGAACATGATTTGGAGTGTCGCCTTTTCTCCAAACGGCAAATTGCTGGCCACCACTTCCAGAGCGGACTCGGATTTCAAGGTGTGGGATGCAACGACGGGGAACCTTCTGGCCACTCTATCCGGAACCAATCAGGAGAATGTCAACGCTATCTTCAGCCCGGACGGAAAGCGTTTAGCTACGATCGCTTGCAAGCCCTATAAACCGATTCCAGCCGAAGTCAAAGTTTGGGATCTCGCTTCTCAGCGCGTGTTGATGTCGCTGCCAAGTCTGAAGTCTTGGGCTTGGACCGCCGACTTTTCTCCAGACGGCAAGACGCTTGCGATCTCTGATGGCGAAGGTTTGATCAGGCTGTGGAACCTGACGACTGGCAGTGTGCGGCTCCTCACCGGCCATACGGGCTACGCCACCGGCGTAAAATTTTCACACGATGGGAGAATTTTGGCGACCGGCGATCAAAATGGCACGATCCTGTTGTGGAATTGGGGGGCGGGAACCGTGTTTCGGGTTTTGACGGGACATCAAGGGCCGATCAATGGATTGGTGTTCTCTTCCAACGGCAAATCGCTCGCATCCGCCAGTCGGGATCACACCGCCATGCTGTGGGATCCAAAAACCGGCGATTTATTGGCGAGATTCCTCGGACATAAGGAACGGGTTTGGGGGCTGGACATTTCGCCCGATGGACGAACCCTGGCTACAATCGGTGGAGATGGGATCCGCTTTTGGAGCACGTCCCCGAGCCGTGAAGGTGAGATCCTCACGCACCCTGACGACGAGATCTGTCGTCTCCGATACTCTCCCGACGGTCGTCTGCTTGTTGTGGATGAGGGCGGGACAAACGGAGTGACTCTTTGGGAGTCGGCTTCCAAAAGAATTGCCGGAAAGTTGCCCGGAAGAGATCTTACCTTTTCACCCGGCGGAAAGATCCTGACGCTGATCCAGGGAGAAACCAATGTGGTGGTTTATGAAACGGCTACGATGCGGCTGGTAGGCACCATCACAAGCACGGCGGAGCTCGGCGGAGGCACAGCCATTTCGCCGGAGGGCAAATGGCTGGCCCTGCGAAGAGGGGGCAAGCCCGTGATCATGGATCTTGGAAAGATGCGCGAGATTGCCGCCCTCGAATCCGGTTCGGGCAATAACATGTTTTTTTCTTCCGATTCCAAGACCTTGATCACTGAGGAAGGAGGCGGCATTCGACTTTGGGATACCGTCAATTGGCGGCCCATCGGATGGCTCTGTAGCACGAACAACCATATCGGCCCGATCGCACTTTCTGGCGACGGTAGCCTGTTGGCAGCCGCCAGCGGCGAGACCGTCCGTCTCTGGAATCTCAAGACAAGAACCGCTGCGGACAACCCGGTCCTTGGCCACACTGCCAGTGGCATTTTTAGTCTGGCGTTTTCTCAGGATGGCAAGAATGTCGCGGCGGGCACGTTCGATGGCGTGATCAATTTATGGAACGTCCCGGGCCGGCAGGAAATTGGCTCCTTTAAGCTTCACCGGAGTGTTGTCTGGGGATTGGCCTTCTCGCCCGACAATCACACACTCATCAGCCAGAGCTACGATCACACCGTGCGGCTGTGGACTGCGCCCGCTTACGAGGAGGCCAAAGCAAATTTCTAAATTCGGTTCCCGGAGCCATTCGATCGTGCGCGTGAGCAACGGTTTCATCTTTTCAAGTGCGCCGCACGCGGCGTTAATCGCGTGATGCAACCGTGGATAAAAAAATTCATCATCGCCTGTTTACTTTTCGGAACCGTCGTCACTCTCCCCGCGGAAACCATCACGAGCGACGTGTGCGTCTTTGGCGGCACATCCGCCGGAATCATCGCGGCGGTTCAAGCCCAGCGCATGGGGAAGACGGCGGTCATCGTTGAGCCGGGCAAACATCCCGGCGGGATGACCACGGGCGGCCTGGGCGCGACGGATATTGGCAACAAGGCGGCCATCGGCGGCATCGCGCGTGAGTTTTACCGGCGGCTCGGCAAATTTTACGGCAAGGATGAGCAATGGTTGTTCGAGCCGCACGCTGCGGAGCAGATTTTTCGCGAGATGATCGCCGAAGCAAAGATACCTTGTCACTTTCAGCAACGTCTCGTGGCCGTGAAACTGCGTAGCGGGCGCCTTCAGGAAATCACGATGGAAAATGGCAACGTGTTTCGCGCGAAGATGTTCATCGACGCAACTTACGAAGGCGACTTGATGGCGAAGGCGAAGGTTTCCTACACGGTCGGCCGCGAGGCCAATGCGAAGTACCGCGAGACGTTGAACGGTATTCGCGCGGAGACGCCGAAGCATCAATTCACCGTGCCGGTCGATCCGTATGTGAAGCGGGGCGAACCGAAGAGCGGGCTGTTGCCATTTATCCAGCCGGGCGACGGCGGCAAGCCCGGCGAGGGCGATCGGCGCGTGCAGACTTACAACTACCGGCTTTGTTTCACGACGAACGCGGCTAACCGCCTGCCCGTCACGCCGCCGCCGAACTACAACCCGGCACAATACGAATTGCTCGCGCGCCATCTCGAAGCGCTCGTCGCCACCGGCAGGCAGCCGAAGCTAGACGAATTTTGGAATCCGATCTGGCTGCCGAATGGCAAGACCGACATCAACAATAATGGCGGGTTCTCCACGGATTTTATCGGCGCGAACTACGACTATCCGGAAGCGAGTTACGCCACGCGCGAGCGCATCGCGAAGGCGCATGAGAATTACACGCGCGGCTTCATCACATTTCTGGCCACCAGTTCGCGCGTCTCTGCCAATCTGCGCGCGGAGATGCAACGCTGGGGGCTGTGCCGGGACGAGTTTCAGGAAACCGGCGGCTGGCCGTACGCGCTGTACGTGCGCGAGGCACGGCGGATGGCAGCGGATGTCGTGATGACGGAACATCATTGTCGCGGCAAGCAATTGACCGGCGATTCAATTGGCCTGGCGGCTTACAACATGGACTCGCACAATTGCCAGCGCATCGTGAAGCGCGGACGCGTCGAAAACGAAGGCGACGTGCAGGTGCCGCCGATGAAGCCGTATCCGATCTCGTATCGCGCCATCATCCCGCGGCGTGGCGAGTGCGAAAATTTGCTCGTGCCGGTCTGCCTCTCGGCGTCGCATATCGCCTACGGCTCGATTCGCATGGAACCGGTGTTCATGATTCTCGGACAATCCGCCGCAACAGCGGCGAGCCTTGCGATCGATGCGAAGACTTCCGTGCAAAAGCTCGATTACGCGAAGCTCCAGATGCAATTGCTCGCCGACAAACAAATCCTCGCGTGGAAGCCGTGAAAAACTGCGCGGTTGATTTGGCGGACGAAGGTAGCGGCGGCTTTCCGCGCGGTGCCAACCCGTAAAATCAACTTTGGCCGATTCACGATCCTGCGTTATCTTCGCGGGCGTCTGAAGAATCACCATGAAACAATTTGCCCGGTTCGTCACGTCGGCGATTTTCGTCCTTCGCTCAGCCCTTGTCATTCAAGCCGGTACACCACTGGCAAACCACAACGACGTGTGGCGTTATCACAAAGGCAATGCCGGCGCCCGGGAAGTGGATTGGAAGACGACCGTTGACACCAACCTCGGACCCGCCTGGCTCCCCGCCAATGGCGGTTTTGGTTACGCCGACAACGCCGCGGAAGTTTCGCTTTGCGGTACCATCCTCGCCGACATGCGCGGGAACTACTCGACCGTAGCCATGAGGCAATCGTTCACAGTCGTCACCAATATCGACCCAGCTCTGCACCTGACGCTGACGATGGACTGGGATGACGGGTTCATCGCCTGGCTTGATGGAACCTATCTCGTCAGCCAGAATTCTCCCGGCGCGCCCGCGGAACCGCCGGCCGATGCCGCAGCGACGGCTACACACGAATCATCACGAGGTGACAACTCGGCCCAGCCCGCAGTCACCTACGACATGGGCACGGTGGGCACGCGATTGCCACCGGGCACTCATGTGCTCGCCGTCGTCGGTTTGAATTCCAGTCTGAGCGGCAGCGGCGATTTCGTGCAGATCGCGGATTTGTTTCTCGAAACGAACGCGCCACCTGCGAGTAATTGCATCAGTGGCCTCATCTTGACGAACACCACCTGGCGCGCGGCGGACAGTCCCATGGAAATTTGCAAAGATCTGACGGTCACTAACGGGGTTACTCTTGTGATCGAGCCGGGCGTGACCGTGTATCTGGATGCCGGCGTCAACCTCGCCGTGGAAAACGGTGGCGCGCTGATCGCCGAAGGCAATGCGACCAATCGCATCCGTTTCATGCGGGCGCCCGCCGCCGGGACAACTTGGGGCGGCCTCACCATCAATGGTGGCCCCGGCAGTCCAGAGACGCGCATCATGTATGCTGATCTGGAAGGCAATGGTTCCACGGCGATTCATTCCAACGGCGGGGCGGTCTTGCTGGATCACCTCACCTTTGGCTCGCCAGATCGCCAGTATGTCTCACTCGACAGCTCATCTTTCATTGTGAGCGATTGCGTGTTTCCCACCGGAACAGTCAACTTCGAGCTGGCGCACGGCACCGGCGGAATCAAGCCCGGCGGCCATGGAATTTTTCTCCGCAATTATTTCGGCGGCACCCTTGGCTACGATGACGTGGTCGATTTCACCGGCGGCAAACGTCCCGGTCCCATTGTGCATTTCATCGACAATGTGTTCAGCGGATCCCAGGACGACGGTTTGGACCTTGACGGCACCGACGCGTGGATCGAGGGGAACATCTTCCTGCACGTGCATCGAAACGGGAATACTCCTGACAGTTCGGCGGCGATTTCGGGAGGGAGCTATGGCACCGACACTTCGCGCCTTACCATCATCGGAAATCTTTTTTTCGATTGCGACAATGCGCTCACGGCCAAGCAAGGCAACTTCTACACTTTCATCAACAACACCGTCTTCCATACGACCAAGACGGGCGGCATCGACTTCGCGTCGGGCGTGGCAAATGTGCGTGATACGACTCCGTCTCCAACCATATTTGCCGACGGCTGCTACTTGGAAGCAAACATCATCGTGGACGCGGAGCAACTGGTGAGAAACTACGATCCGGCCCAAACGGCAGTCACGCTGAATGAAAACATCCTGCCTCTCGCATGGAGCGGCCCCGGCGCCGGAAACTTGGTGGCGGATCCCAGGCTCGCTCACGTCCCGCAACTCTCCGAAACCTTTTTTACGAATTGGGCGCAGGCGCAGATCCTGCGCACATGGTTCGGCCTGCTGCCCGATTCGCCAGCCATCGGCAGCGGTCCCAATGGCCGGGACAAAGGCGGCGTGGTTCCACTAGGCGCGGCCATTTCCGGCGAGCCGGAAAACGTGACGCCGCAGACCGACGCCCTCCTCCATGTCGGAGTGAATCGCAGCGGTCACGGCATTCCCGTGACGGGCTGGCCGGAAGGCTCAGGCTACACTCACTACAAGTGGCGGCTGGACGGCGGCGCGTGGAGCGCGGAAACACTCATTGCTGACGCCCTAACCCTCACCAACCTCACACGCGGTCCGCACTATGTCGAAGTGGCGGGAAAACGCGACTCGGGCCTCTACCAGGATGATCCGTTATTTGGCGCGGCCGCCACCATCACGCGTTCACGCACTTGGATCGTCGGCGACTTCGTGCGCGTCGATCGCATTTCGATCGCAGGAGACAACACCATTGAGATTCAATTCACGGCGCAAGCAAACACTGGTTATACAATTCAATACCGCGACTCCCTGTTCGCTGGAAATTGGCAACCTTTCATGCATTTGGATCCATTGCCCGCCACGCACACTAATTCGGTTGCGGTTGCGTCACCCCAGGATACGCCGGCGCGGTTTTATCGAATTGTCTCGCCCTAGCAGCGACGCATCGGCGGAGACGAGACTGCGTTCAACTCTGCCGAATTCAGATCAATGAACTACGGTCGCTTTGGATTGGCCCAATGACCTGATCGATCTTCGCCCGCGACAACCACGCCTTTCGCGTTCCAACCCATCGCGGCGCGCACGTCCGCCGCGCAGTAGCGCAACGTCAGCCCGCAGCGGCGGCGGCTCGACTCATTTGGCTCCGAACCGTGCAGCAGCAAGTCCGCGTGCAACGAAACTTCGCCGGCTTTCAATTCGTCATCCACAGGCGTGCCGAAGCGTTCCACATTTTCAATCGTCTGCGTCAGCACATTGTGGTCGCCGGGATTGCTCGGTCGGTAGGTGAGGTGGCCGTGCCAGTGCGAGCCGGCGATGAACCTCATGCACGCGTTCTCGACATCCGCGTCGTCGATCGCGAGCCACGCCGTCACCGTCTTCGAGGGCGTGAGCGGCCAATAACTGGCGTCTTGATGCCAGGCCACAGCCTTGCCATCGCGGGGCAGCTTGCAAAAGAAGTGCGAACCCCAGCCGATGACGTTTTCGCCCAGCAGATCTTTTACGAGCGCGACGATGCGAGGGTTTGTCAGAAGGTCATAAACTTTGCCGTGCTTCAAGTGGGCCGAACTGATGGAATAACTGTCGCCGCCCGCCGCGAGAACGCGCGCCAGCAAGTCGTCGAAATACTCCCGAACCCCGCCAATTTCCTGTTCGTCAAAAACGCGAATGCTTTTGAGATAGCCATCGCGGTTGAACTTTTCGATCTGCTCGCGGGTAAGCGCACGCGGATTTTCGTTGGCGCACGCATGGAAGCGAAGATCGCGAGGAAGTGAATCGAGTTCGGATTGTTCAGGAACCATCTTGAACTGCGGCGATGTGGTGGGGGAGCTCATGTGGCCGGTTCGATTCGCGTGCGTTTGATTGGCGCACAGAATAGCGACCAACAACGCCGAAGTAAACGACGACCTCCGGGAGGTAACGAAGCTTAAAACATTAACATAGATGAGACTAACTAAGTTTTTATGTACTAGCTTTATGATTGACGCGCATGTTTCCATGAGGAACAGTGCCCGTGCAAATTTGCAATCGTGGAAACCAATCAACCAGTGCAATCCTTGAAACCAGCCGCTGGCTGGCGTTCTTCTGGCACGACGCCCAGTCTGCCGGATGCGCATCGCACGATCGCGGTGGCGAAGGGCATGGGCTTCTGGCGAAAACTCCTGGCGTTTTCCGGGCCGGGTTATCTCGTCGCGGTCGGTTACATGGACCCCGGCAATTGGGCGACCGATCTCGCCGGCGGATCCGCGTTTGGCTACCAGTTATTGAGCGTGGTCCTGCTCTCGAACCTCATGGCGATTCTGCTGCAGTCGCTGTGCGCCCGCCTGGGTATCGTCACGGGCCGCGACCTCGCCCAAGCGTGCCGCGACCACTATTCACCGACCATCGTGTTCGTCCTTTGGCTCCTCTGTGAAGTGGCGATCTGCGCGTGCGACCTGGCCGAAGTCATCGGCAGCGCCATCGCACTGAATTTGCTCTTCAAAATTCCGCTGCTCGCGGGCGTATGCCTGACCGCCCTGGATGTGCTGGCGATTCTGTATCTGCAAAACAAAGGTTTTCGTTTCATCGAAGCGCTGGTGGTGACGCTGATTCTGACCATCGGCGGTTGCTTCGCGCTCGAAGTTCTTTTTTCAAAGCCGGACTTCCAAGCCGTCCTGGCGGGCTTCGTGCCCAGTCCGGCCATCATCATGAACAAGGACATGCTCTACGTCGCGATTGGCATTCTGGGCGCGACGGTGATGCCGCATAATCTTTACCTCCATTCGTCAATCGTGCAGACCCGCAAATACGAGCAGAATACGGACGGCAAGGCCGAAGCGATTAAGTTCGCGACAATTGATTCGACGGTCGCCTTGATGTTTGCGCTTTTCATCAACGCGGCCATTCTCATCGTGGCTGCGGCGACGTTCCACCGGGCCGGCCAGCACGACGTGGCCGAAATCCAGGACGCACACAAGCTGCTTTCACCCATGCTGGGAGTGCCAGTCGCCAGCACGATCTTCGCATTGGCATTGCTCGCTTCCGGACAAAACTCCACGCTAACGGGCACGCTGGCCGGGCAAATCGTGATGGAGGGATTTTTGAACATCCGGCTGCGGCCGTGGTTGCGGCGATTGCTCACGCGCCTGCTGGCGATCGTGCCGGCGATCATCTGCACTGCGCTCTACGGTGAGTCCGGCACGGCAAAGCTGCTCGTCTTGAGCCAGGTGGTGTTGAGCCTGCAGCTTTCATTCGCCGTTGTGCCTCTCGTGATCTTCACAAGCGACCGGAGAAAGATGGGTGATTTCGTGAGCAGCGCCTGGCTCCAATTTTTGGCGTGGTCAACTGCGTTCATCATCGCTGTGCTGAACCTCAAACTGCTAGCCGATTTCTTCGGACTGACCGCCCGCTTTTTTGGAAAATAGGACGAAGCCTGTGGTTCAAAACGCTCCCACTGCCAATCAGGTTTTTGGCGCTGGTCACACCAATGTTTGCCCGTTTGCGCGTATTCGTCGGAGTAGGTCTGGTGTTCCTGGCGCCGGTCGGTTATTGATGACGCGAAAGCCAGTGGCTCATGTATAAAAAAATTCTAGTGGCCTTGGAAAACAGCAGTGCGGACGCGAGTCTCCTGCCGCACATTACTGAACTCGCGAAGCAGCTTCACTCGGAGCTGTTGCTCGTCCATGTCGCCGACGGCTGGGCGGCGCGCAACTTCAGCCAGCTCAAGCTCGCCGAATCCGAGGAAATGAAATCGGACCGCGCTTATCTTGAGCGGAGCGCGGCGGTTCTACGAAATGCCGGACTGGCGGTCACCACGCATCTCGCACTCGGCGAGCCGCCCGCGGAAATTTTGAAGACCGCCGAGCGCGAACGCTGCGAACTGATTGCAATGACTTCGCACGGCCACCGTTTGCTGGGCGACTTGATGTTCGGCAGCACGATCTCCGAAGTCCGTCACCGCACGTCGATTCCGATCCTGCTCGTCAAGGCGGCCCGGAATCCAGGTTGACGCGGATCGGCACGGGAATCTCTGGCGTGACAACCTCCTCTGCCAAATTTCTCGGCGGAATTTTGCTCGTGCTCTCGGCCGGCGCGGGATGGTTTTTTCTTCTTCGTTCCAACGTCGAATTTCCTGGCTCCAGTGAATCAGCCAGCCTTAGCGGCAGCGCCCAGCGCGCCACCGCAGCGAAGCTTGCGCAACTCGAAGCCCGCGAACAGCGCATGGACGAAACGGTATGGGCCAAGGAAATTCTGGCCGAAAATTGCGGCCGAACTTTTGAAGCACTCTGGGATTCCATAAACGCCGCCAGCAACAAACTCAGCGTGGTCGCGAATTATTCCTTGGAGCAAGTGGTACTGGGCAAGTGGAATTCGGCGACTCTCCTCCCGCATGGAATCGAACTGCGCGAGTCAATCGGAATCGGGCCGGTTTTGTCCGCCAACGAGTGGCGCAACCGGATCGCGGAGTTCGAACGCACCGGCTGGCAGCTTGCCCAAATTGAGTTTCGCCAAAATCGCTTCGATGCCGACGCCGCTGGGCACTCTCAACAAAGCCGGTTTTATTTTGCCGCCAACCTGACCAATTCTCTGCTCACCGAGCGCGCAATGGTCACAGGCGATCTCATCGTGGACTGGTCGCCAGCAAAATCAGACACGGAGCCGGCATCGGTGAAACGCATCGACGCCAGCCAGCTCGCGATCAAATGGCGGCACGGCGAACCGTTGTTTGAGCCGATTCTGGTCGAGACAATTCCGCCGCCGGAGAACTCCACTTACATCGATCCGTTGCTACTCTACGATCTCGATGGCGACGGCTTGTCCGAAATTATTTTGCCGGCAAAAAATCTGGTCTATCGCCGAAACCGTGCCGGTGGTTACGACGCCGGGAGTTTGTGTCGCGTTTCGCCCGGGAAAATATTCACCGCCGTCATCGCCGACTTCGACGGCGACGGCGTGGCAGACCTGCTGTGCGCCAAACGTGAAGGACTGTTCTTGTTTCCTGGATCGGCAACGGGAACTTTCGATCAACCGCCGCGTCCCGTCTGGCTCGCCAGCGCCAAATTGGAGGACGCGATGGTGCTGACTTGTGGCGACGTCGATCGTGACGGCGACCTCGACATTTTCCTTGCACAATACAAAGCGCCGACGCTCGGCCAGATCCTGCGACCACATTTTTACGACGCACTTGATGGTTTTCCCGCTTACCTGCTGCTCAACGACGGTCACGGCGAGCTCACCGACGCCACCGCCGCCGCCGGGTTGGACAAGAAACGCCAGCGCCGCACTTACAGCGCGTCGTTTGTGGACTTGAATTCAGATCGAAACTTGGATCTCGTGGTTGTCAGCGATTTTGCCGGCGTCGATGTTTATCGCAATGACGGCACCGGACGTTTCACCGATGTTACCAGCAAATGGATTCCCGAGCCGCACGCCTTTGGCATGGCTCACGCGCTGGCTGATTTCAATGCCGACGGCCGGCTGGACTTGCTCATGATCGGGATGACATCGCCCGCAGTGCAGCGGCTTGAATATATGAAACTCTGGCGACTCGACTCCACGGATGATCGCTCGATGCGCTCGCGAATGACCTCCGGCAACCGGCTCTATCTCGCGCGGCCCGAGGGCGGCTTTGAGCAAACTTCACTGAGCCACTCGATTGCGCGCTCAGGCTGGTCTTGGGGGTGCGGCGTTCTTGATTTCGACAACGACGGATACCCGGACGTTTATGTGGCCAACGGACATCAAAGCCGAGCGACCGTGCGTGACTACGAATCCGAATTTTGGCTGCACGACATCTACATCAATGATACCATTGATGAGCCCACAGCCACCGCCTATTTTAGTCACAAATTCGACAGCACGCTGGGGCGCAACTGGTCTTACGGCGGCTACGAAAAGAACCGGTTATTCCTCAATCAAGGCGGCACGGCCTTCACCGACATCAGTAGCTTGCTGGGCGTGGCATTGGAGGAAGACTCCCGCTGCGTCGTGGCCGACGATCTCGATGGTGACGGCCGCATGGATCTGGTCGTCACGACTTTCGAACTTTGGCCGAGCCGGAAGCAGACTTTGCGTCTTTATCGAAACAAACTCGCCGACGCTGGCAACTGGATTGGTTTCCGATTCCTAAATGGCGATGCGAAAAAATCGCCTGTTGGCACCAGAGTAACACTCCACTGTGGAGGGCGCACGATGGTTCGCCAGATAGTGACTGGCGACTCATATCGATCTCAATCCGCCAACACGGTTCATTTTGGCTTGGGGGTCGCAAGCAAGATTGAAACTGTTTTGATCAATTGGCCGCACGGAGAGGAGACCACCTTGGTCGAACCGGAAGTTAATCAATATCACACAGTTCGCCCGTCGGGGATAACCTTCTGACAAGGTCACTACATAGGCGCATGAGTTGTAAAATCGAATCTTCGAGACTGAGATTTATCTTCCTCAAGCACAAAGGTACCAGCCTTCTGAACCTCATCTCGGATCCAAGCTCCAGAAATAGCACAGGCAGCACTTTCTGGATTCTTTGGGCAAGCGAGCTTGGATTATCACTCAGTCGCCCGCTCTCTCAACTATCTGCCGGATGTCCGCTCTCGATGACTACAAGAGATTAGTAACCCTCAATTGAAAAGGCCACCTTGGAGTTTATCCAAGGTGGCCCTGAAACCAATTTTATTTACAAATTGCTTCTACTTCGGCCCTGCAATTTTCCAGCCAGCTTCGGCATGGGCGGGGTTAAGTAGTGAAGCATTAACCAGATTAAACCCATTCATAAACCAGACCGCTACAGAGCCGTCAGCATGCTGGAACAGCAGGTCGGTCGATCCATTCTTATCCAAGTCAACAGTTCCAACAACGCGCCAATCCGAACCTGAACTGTCGGGATTGAGTAGCGATCCCTGGATGAGATCCGTGCCGTTCATTTGCCAGCCGGCAATTGAACCATCATCATGCTGGAGCACCAGATCAACACTGCCAACTCCGGTAAAGTCGGCCGTTCCAACCACGTGCCACTTTGAGTCACCCGGGCTGCTCGGATTAAGCAACGTGCCGGTGGTCAAGGTCGTGCCGTTCATCAGCCAGACAGCAATCGAGCCATCCGTATGCTGGAAGAGGATGTCATCCTTCCCATCGCGATTAACATCACCCGCGCCGACGATACGCCATCCCGGGCCGGGATTATCCGGTGTCAGAAGTGTGGCACTCACCAAGTTGACGCCGTTCATGATCCAAGCCGCTACAGATCCATCAGTATGTTGAAAGATGAGATCCGTCTTGCCGTCGCCGTTCAGGTCGCCGGTGGCAACTATTCTCCAGCCCAAGTCTCCTACATTACTAGGATTGAGCAGGCTGGCAGATACAAGGTTTTGATTCTTATTCATAAACCAGACACCGAGTGAACCGTCGTCGTTCTGGAATAGGATATCAGCCAATCCATCCCCGTTGAAGTCATTCTTCACTTTGACCGGCGGCGGGACATTAGGTGTTCCGACAGTCACATTGAACGAACTGCTAGCCGAGCCTCCGTTGGAATCAGTCACCGTCACGGTAATGGTTGCCTGGCCGTTCTTGCCTGCAACTGGGAAGATCGACAGAGTCCGATTTGTCCCACTCCCACCCCTGAACAAGTTGGAGTCAGGGATGAGTTGCTGATCAGATGACGTAGCGGTGAAGCTCAGAAAGACCGCGCCTGTTTCGATATCGCCAACGATAAACTTCAGTCCCGTGATAGCCTGACCTACACCAGTGGTTTGGTTTGCAATGCTGGTGATGGTAGGCGGATTGTTAACAAACGCAACGGTTAGTTTGAATGTAGTAGACACGGGTGCAGCAATTCCATCGCTCACCGAGACAGTGATATTTGCTGTGCCATTTTGATTAAGAGCAGGAGTGATAAACATCGCCCGGTTTCCACCACTTCCACCGAAGAAGATGCTAGTGTCAGGCACCAAGCTTTGCTTGTCGGATGTTCCGGTAACCGTCAGGCTATTCAGCGGGTTGTCCGTATCACCAACCGTGAACGGTATAAGTGCAGTGTCTGCGTTTTCGGGTGTAGTTTGATCAGCGATCTTGGAGATAGTAGGCGGCTGATTGACCGCATTGACCACGACCGTGAACTGAGTCGTCGCAGTTAGGCCGCCGGCATCCGTGACAGTAAGAGTAATCGCAGCCTGGCCTGCCGTGTTCTTGGCGGGAGTCACAGTCACCGTGCGACCGACGCCTGATCCAGCAAAAACTACGTCAGTAGCTTGAAGCAAACTCGAGGGCGAAGCCACGACACTCGCGGCTACCACCAATGAACTTGCAGGTGTTTCATTCAGCGCGTCGTTCACGTTGAACGGAATCGGCCCGGTTGAACCGTTCTGACTTATTACTTGATTCGCAATCAAACTGATACTGGGCGCATGATTAACAGCGGTCACCGTTAAGACAAACGATGCTGTGGTAATTTGATTTGTCACCGAAGGTGGTCCTGCCACTCCCGTGTCCCTTAGGCTAACAGTTACAGTCGAAGTCCCGGTTTGGAAGGCTGCGGGTGTTAGTTTCAATCGACGCGTGCCGTTTGTGAGTGCCGCGCTAGTATCGAAGGCAATTCCACCTGCAGGAAGCAAAGTTCCATTAGATGATGCAGCACTCGCGGTCAATTGCCATAGATTGGCAGCGGCTGTCTCCGGATCGGAGACGGTGAAATCAACTGTCAAGGTGGTTGGTGACACGTTGTCGTTTTCCTGCATGGTTTGATCCGCCAATCCAGTAATGCTTGGGGGGTAATTGATTGGGTTGACCGTGACTTGAAAGGTGGTTGTCGCGGTAGCCAATTGAGGATCCTTCACGGTGATGGTGATT
>JACPZS010000041.1 GCA_016195385.1 Verrucomicrobiota bacterium | reverse complement strand
TAAGGGGGCGTGTGCCCGCGTGTTGAAAAAAGTGGCCTCCAGACCGTCGCCGAAAACTTTTTGCCAAGTTTCGACGGTGCAAAGCTCAATCGTCACTCTGATGAAATATGCGGGCTAGCCGAAAGTTTTGCTGGCCGGATCACCGGGTTAATGGGCTTGGACGAATGACGGCGTCGTCGCGCCAGAAATCAAACACGGACTTCCACCATTCGACAGTCTGGCTGGCAACGTCGTTATGACCGGCGTCCGAAAAACGCCACAGCTTTTTTCTCCCAGTCGCAAATCCGTCGAAAAGTTGTTGCGCCAGATCGACTGGAATAATTTCGTCATTGCCCGCCAGCACAAATCCCACCGGGCCGGTGTAGCCAGCGAGCCATTGGTCGGGCGCGCAGCGCTCGCGCAACATGAGCGAAACGGGAAGAAACGGCATCCGTCGTCGTGCGAGTGCGACGAAGTTGTTGTAAGGCACGAAGAGGAGCAGCCCTGAAATTTGCCGGTCGTGAAGCCGGGCCAGGTGACTCACCGGCTCTGCGCCCAGCGATTCGCTGACGAGATAAAGCGGCGATTTATCCGCGAGCAGCGCAAACGCTTCCTCAGCGACTTTCAAAATACCAGCTTGCGCGGGACTACCACCGCGCGCGCCGTAACCGGGATATTCGACGACATAAACATCCGCCGGCCCAACTGCGCTGATCGGCGCAGCGAGGTAACTGCGCTCGCCTGCCCAGCCCGCGTTGCCATGAAACACGAGCACAGTTGCCGCTGGTTTGCTCAACGCTGGCAAATGCCAGCCGATGATTTCTCCCGCTAAATTCTTCCATGGCTGAAAACCGCTTTGGCCAGCGATGCGGATCGCGCCATCAAGCGGAAGCTGCGTCGGCTGATAAATGATGCGTCGTTGGAGGAGCGCGACAATCACCACAAACGCGGCGTAGTAAATTACGACACGCGCGCACACGCGAAAAACTCGCGAGTGAATTTGCTCCGGCCAAATCATCGACATGGTTCTCCGGACAAACTAGATGCTGAGTTGCAAACTTTCATTGACCAATCACTGGGGCTTGCTGCCGGTCCCAATCTGCGGCCAAGACCGAAACCGATTGAACTCACTGCCGATTGCAACTGTGGATCGCGAGCATTGCCGTCTGCGACCAAGTCCGCAGCCTGCCGCTAATCCATCACGCGGGCAATGCTGTTCCACCAAGCGTCGTGCAATTCGGCGAGCGGGGTGGAGAATTCGCCGTTGGCGGTTTTCGCCGTCAGCTTGTCGCCGCCGACTTTGCCGATCTGAACGGCGGGAACGCCCATGAGCTTGGCGCGTTCGACGACTTTCACGGCGTCGAGCGCTTTGCAACTGATGACGACGCGCGATTGCGTTTCGCCGAAGAGCAAGGCGTCGAGGCGGTGGGGCGAGGCTACTGACGAGCCGTCGTTCGTCTGTCCGTCGGCTCGCGAGGACGCTTGCCCCACCGATGACAGATCAATCGTCGCACCAATCAATCTGGGCGTGTCGCGGGCGATGAGCTGGCTGATGCAGCTTTCGGCGAGCGCGACGGCGAGACCGCCTTCGCTGCAATCGTGCGCGCTCTTCACGAGGCCGGATTGGATCAGGCCGATGAGTGTGGTGTGCAAAGTCTTCGCGACTTCGAGGTCGCAGCGCGGCGGCGAACCGTTCTTCTTGCCGTGGATCACTTGCAGATACGCGCTGCCGCCGAGGCTGAAGATCGGATCGGCTTGGTCCACCGCGTCGCCGAGCAGGATGATGGCGTCGCCTTCGTCCTTGAACCATTGCGTGGTGACGTGCTCGGGTTTCTCAATGAGGCCGACGACGGAAATTGTGGGCGTCGGGTCAATCGGGCCGGCGGGGCTTTGATTGTAGAGCGAGCAATTGCCGCCGGTGACGGGCGCGTTGAAGGCTTTGCAACCTTCTGCCAGACCGCGCACGGATTCCTTGATCTGCCAGAACAGCTCGGGCTTGAGCGGGCTGGGCATGTTGAGATTATCCGTCGCGCCGAGCGGCAAAGCGCCGGAGCAGGCCAAGTTGCGGCAGGCTTCGGCGACGGCGATTTTCGCGCCTTCGTAGGGATCGAGATAAACATAGCCGCCGTTGCAGTCCACGGTCATGGCGATGAGTTTTTCAGAAACGGTCGGGTCGCCGACTTTTGCGGCGAGTTCCGCGCTCATCACGGGCAACGAATCCGTCTTGATGCGAATGACCGCCGCGTCGCTGCCCGGCAACACCACCGAGCCGTCGCGCACTTGATGATCGTATTGGCGATAAACCCAGTTCTTCGAGGCGATGCTCGGCCACGCGAGCAGCTTTTTCAAATCTTCCGCCGGATTTTGCGTGTCAGAAATTCCATCCAAACGAAAGGCTCGAACGTCTTTCAGATACGCAGGCTCAACAGCTTCGCGCTGATAGACGGGCGATTCGTCGGCAATTTTTCGCGCGGGAATGTCCACGACGAGTTTGCCGCCTTGACGCACCTTCATGTGCCCGGTGTCGGTGATGATGCCAATCTCCGACCACGGCAAATCCCACTTGTCGAAAATGCGTTTCACTTCCTCTTCGCGGCCCTTGTGGACGACGATGAGCATGCGCTCCTGCGATTCCGAAAGCATGATTTCGTAGCTGCTCATGTTCGGCGCGCGTTGCGGAACTTTGTCGAGTTCGATCTCGATGCCCGTGCCGGCGCGCGCGGCCATTTCGCAGGTGGAACAGGTCAACCCCGCCGCGCCCATGTCCTGCATGCCCGCGACGCAACCAGTGGCGAGCAATTCAAGGCACGCTTCGCACACGAGTTTTTCCATGAACGGATCGCCGACCTGCACCGCGCCGCGCTGTTGCTCGGTGGATTCCTCGGTCAAATCCTGCGACGCAAACGCCGCGCCCGCGAGACCGTCGCGACCCGTGGCCGGGCCGACGTAAAACACGGGATTGCCCACGCCCTTGGCCGCGCCGCGCGTGATCTGTTCGTGACGCAGCACGCCGAGGCAGAACGCGTTCACGAGCGGATTGCCTTGATACGTCTTGTCGAAATACACCTCGCCCGCGACGGTCGGGATGCCGAAGCAATTCCCGTAATGCGCGATGCCGCTGACGACGCCGGCGAACAAGCGACGGTTGTTTTTCAACTGCGCGTCCTCATCTTTATTTGTAGGAGCCGAGGTGACGAGGCTCTGACTTTCGGAATTTGATTTGAGACTCCTCACGTCGTCTCCTACATCCGAAGTGATTGGCCCAAACCGCAACGAATTCACCGCGCACACCGGCCTTGCGCCCATCGTAAAGATGTCGCGCACGATGCCGCCGACGCCGGTGGTCGCGCCCTGGAACGGCTCGACCGCGCTCGGATGGTTGTGCGATTCGATCTTGAACGCGATGGCGATGCCGTCGCCGATGTCAATGATGCCCGCGTTTTCCTCGCCCGCGCCGACGAGGATCTTGGGCGACTTGGTGGGGAAGGTCTTGAGCAGCGGCTTGGTGTTTTTGTAACTGCAATGCTCGCTCCACATCACGGAAAAGATGCCGAGCTCGGTGTAGCTCGGCGTGCGGCCGAGGATTTCCACGGCGTGGGCGTATTCTTCCGGCGTGAGGTTGTGCTTCGCGACGAGTTCGGGTGTGATGGCTGGTTCGGTCATGGCAAAATATCAATCAGAAATACGTTTTTGTGCGGCTTCAATCATTCTTGAAACGCTCTCGAGAAGTTTTTCCGCCTCTTGCTCTCTCAGTGAAAAAGTCTTTTCTGCGTAACGAGCTGGGGCGCGTATTTGAGACAGCTTGTTAAAGGCTTCTCGCTGCACACTCTCAATATTTCCATGTTTTGCAAAGTTGTTTAGCTTGCTGTGAATTGCCCCATGCTTCTTACTGCGCGCCAATTCCAAGTCCGACGTAATTAACAGTGATTTTGCGGCAAGTTCGGCTGCGCTAAAAAGCGTATCGGCAAAACTGCGCCAATTTTTTTTGTCTTTTGAGAACGTTGCTGAATCAAAAAACTCTTTTGCAGCATCAAGTTGTGTGCGCGCGCTTTGCTTATTGTAACGGAGGTCAAACGAAATCAACCATGTCTTTTCCTTTCTGTAGATTGTTATGTGTCCACAGTTGGGGTCTTCGTTGTCCGGTAATTTTGAAAGCTCCAGATCTTCAATGTCATTCGAGTAAACTGCTTCCCCTTCTTTTTTTTGAACGCCTTTCTTTATTTTAACTTTTAGGAGAATTTTTACCTCGTCGTTAATCCGAATCTGGTGAGGATGGCCATCAGAAAAGAAAATAATTTGTGCTGCTCTTAAATCGAGAGGCTTTGGGAGCAGTCTGGCTTCTTGCCTGCGCTCAACTTCGGGCGTTACCCACAAATCCATTACTTGTCGGAACATGTTTTCACCGAATTTGTTTTCCTCTGGCATAAAAATCCGATTCAAGCCGCTTGCGCGACGGTTTTGTTTTTGAGCGCGGCGAAGATGCTTTCAAAAATCCATTTGCCGTCGTCGCTGCCGAGGAGCAGTTCGCAGGCGCTTTCGGCCGGAGCATCAATGCGTTTCGCTTCGAAGAGCAAGTCGCTGCCACGATTCGCTTGAGAACGTCGCTCCGAAACTTTCACAGTTCTGTCAGTTGGTCTTGAGCTGGTCATTTCACGTTCCGAAATTCATTTCACTGGCCGCGCCTAGTTTGTGGCGACTGCGGCGGTCAGACAAGCAAATCGCGACGGCCGACTCGCACGCGCACAAATGGATGGCCGCGCTTCGAGGAAACGTGCATGCTCCAATCAATGCCGCATTATCGCGATGCCGAAGAAACTTCGCATGAAAACCTCTGATCGCATCTTTCCAATCGTTGCCAGCCTGTTGCTCGGCGCGTTCATATCGCAAACCGCGCCGACAATCGCCACTGAAAAACCCACGGCCAGCGTGCCACCGCCGAAAATAATTTCCCAGGGCGCAGAGGCGGGAACTTATCAGGCCTTCACTGACATTTGCCGGCTCAAAAACGACGACCTGCTTTGCGTATTCTACGCGGGCTACGGCCATGTGTCCTTGCCGAAGGATGGTTGGCCCAAGGGCGGACGCGTTTGCATGGTACGTTCGCGCGACGAAGGCCGGACGTGGAGTGCGCCGCAAATTTTATTCGACGGGCCGCAGGATGATCGCGATCCGCACATCGCCCAGATGCGCGATGGCACGACTGTTTGCAGCTTTTTCACTTATGAACCTCGCGACGCTAAAGCCTCCGCAGAAAAAGTCCGTTGCGCGACTTGTCTGGTCGCGTCGCGCGACGCTGGCCTGACGTGGGAGACCACACCGCGCGTCGTCGCAAACGGTTGGCCGAGTTCCGCGCCGGTGCGTGAATTGCCCGACGGCACGCGCATCCTCGGTGTGTATCGCGAGGAGGCGGGTTCGGCCTTCGGCGGAATAATTCGTTCCAGCGATGGCGGGAAGAACTGGAGCGCGCCGATTCCCATTGGCAAAGGCAGTGGCGTGCGTTTGGACGCCGAAACCGATTTTGCCCTACTCAAAGACGGCACACTCTACGCCGCGTTGCGTGGCGACCGTGTGAACATGCACTTTGCCACAAGCCGAGATTTGGGACTGACGTGGTCGTCAGTGAAGGACATTGGCTTTGCGGCGCACTGTCCTCACTTCACGCGCTTGAAATCCGGCGAACTTTTGTTGACGCACCGGCTGCCCGCCACAGCCCTCCATGTGAGTCGTGATGAAGCCAAGACCTGGCAGGGGCCGTATCAAATCGACACAACGCCCGGCGCTTATCCGTCCACGGTCGAGTTGAAGGATGGCACGGTGTTGATTGTGTACTACGAAGAAGGCGAAGGCAGCGCCATCCGTGCGCGGCGCTTCAAATTAAAATCCGAGGGCATCGAATTTCTGCCGCTCGATTGAACTGAAATTCAATAACTTCAGTGCCGCTGGTTTGACACGGATCGGGCGCGATGATAGCCTGCACTTGAAATCAAAACCATGAGTGAAGTGGAGACAGTTGAAGCCGTTGTCAGCCTGACCGAAAACGCGGCCACCGAGATCAAGTCGATGCGGGCCAACCAGCCTGAGCACAGCGGCAAGGCCTTGCGCATTTACATCGAGCAAGGCGGCTGCTCCGGTCGCCAATACGGGATGACGTTCGATGAACAGCGCGACGGGGATCGCGTGGCGGAATTTTTCGGCGAGCGCGTGCTGGTCGATGCCGTCAGCGCGGATTATCTGCGCGGCACGCAGGTCGATTTTGTGGACGCGCTGACCGGCGGCGGTTTCAAAATCTCCAATCCGAATGCCCGCCAATCGTGCGGGTGCGGAAAATCTTTCGAGGCCTGAGGCTGGCTCGACTGGCGCAGGCTGAACAACGCCGTTCCGTGTGATGCGGAACGGCTTTTTTCAAGCTGTGTTACAAGCAAATGGCATGGCCAGCATGTCCCTCAAAAGTTTTTTCTATTCAAAACGACGTTGGTAAATTGCTTCATGAATTCAGGGTCGAGTTTGCCGTAATGAACACTCCTCAAGGCGTTCACGATGTCCAACCCGACAAGAGTGTCTTGGGTGTTGGTTACACCAAGTAAACGCCAAGCCTCCTTTGTCGCGTCATTCGGACTAGCGCAAGATAAGGCGAAGGCGGCATTCCGCCTAATTTGGAACTGTGGACTGGCCAAGAGCTCAAGCAAAGCCGGAGTCGCCGGTTGTGCATTCGTGCCCAATGTTCTGAACCCACACATTGCGCGTGAATGATAAAAATTTTCAGACCAGCGATCCCAGTCAACCAGCCCCAGTCTATTGGCTACCGGACTTAAAGCCCCGGTCGCGCGTACTTTCATCCATGTGTTGGTCCTAGCCAGATACTCGATCAGCGATGGAATCGCATTTGTTCCGATTGCTCTCACGGCTTCTTCAGCAGCTTGCCTGTCCGTTGAATTTGGTGCTTGCAACTGTGTCAGCCACGAATCGAGCGGCTTTCCTTGATAATAGGTAGCTGAATTGGATTTCGCCCAGATGACTGCGAGAGCAACGGCAATCAAGACCAACGCGAGCCATGAAGTCGTATTTCGCATAGCGCAAAAAATCTGCTGCGCTTTTGTGCTTACACTTTGCCAATCCACTT
>JACPZS010000040.1 GCA_016195385.1 Verrucomicrobiota bacterium | reverse complement strand
TTCTGTTTCGCGACTCGTGACAAGCCGCGGCGGCCGGGTTAATGTCCGCCCGATGGTGAAGCTCAACTTGATTCACGCCCTGCTGTTTGCGCTCGTGTGCAGCTTTGCATCGAATTTACCGGCGCAAGTTCAACTGGGCGGCGAAGTATTGGCGACGAATCAATTCAAGCCGCTGATTGGAAAACGTGTCGGCTTGATCACGAATCCCTCCGGCGTAAACCGCGAACTTCAATCGACCATCGATGTGCTGCGCCGCGCGCCCGGCGTGAAACTCGTCGCGCTCTTCGGCGCGGAGCACGGCATTCGCGGCGAGGCGGGCGCGGGACTGGCGCTCACGAATTCCATCGACGCGCGCACGGGGCTGCCGGTCTTTTCGCTCTATGGCAAAACGCGCAAACCCACCCCCGCGATGCTCAAGGGACTCGACGCGCTCGTTTACGACATTCAAGACACGGGCTGCCGCGCTTACACGTTCATCAGCACGATGGGTCTGGCGATGGAAGCGTGCGCCGAAGCGAACGTGGAATTTGTCGTGCTCGACCGGCCCAACCCGTTGGGCGGCGAACGCGTCGAAGGGCCAATGGTGAACCCGCGCTTCCGTTCATTCGTCGGCCGCTGGGATACCCCGTACGTCTATGGCATGACTTGCGGCGAACTGGCGCGGATGATCAATGGCGAGCGCTGGATTCCAAAACGCTGCAAATTGACCGTCATCCCGATGAAAAACTGGAAGCGCGGGATGGTCTGGCGCGACACGGGCTTGACGTGGATTCCCACTTCGCCGCACGTGCCGACGGGCGACTCGCCGATGTTCCAGGTGGCGACCGGGATGATCGGCGAGATTGGCGGCGTGAACATCGCGATGCACACGGCCGCGCCATTCCAATGCGTTGCCGCGCCGTGGCTCGACGCCGGGAACTTTTGCGCCACGCTCAATCGTTACCGGTTGCCCGGCGTGCGCTTCGATCCGGTGGCCTACGCGTCCGCCAACGGCGTGAACCGATTGAACGGCGCGAGAATTTATTTCACCGACCCGCATCGCGCGCCGTTGACCGCAATCAATTTTTTTGTGCTCGAAGCGGTGCGCTCAGTGAACGGACGCGACCTGTTTGTCGAGGCTACGCGGGAAGGACGCAACTTCGTGATGTTCGACAAAGTCAACGGCACTGACGCCACGCGGCGGGATTTGCAGGTTCGGCGCAGCGCCGCGAACATCGTCAAATCATGGAAACCGGGCGAGGAGGCTTTTCGGCAGAAGCGAAAGAAGTATTTGCTGTACTAGCTCTGAAGCTTCAGGGACGCGCAAAGGTAAGCTCAAAATTCCCACTCGAAGTAACGGCTGGAGAAGGCGGACGGCTGATGGCAAATGTACCGGTGTTTGGCGATTCAAAAGTCAGGACGATTTGTTGCACTAATCCCGGTGTGGTACCCGATTGCTGCGTAGCTGTCACCGTGCGGGTGTTTTCAGTGCCAGTGTAAGTGTAGGTGCCGCCGATTGCGCTGCCGCTCGTCGTCGTGCCGGAATAGTCGCTTGTGGAGTTGAACGTCCTCACCGTTTTGCTGCCGATGGGTGAACTGGTGCTGCTGGTGATGGTCATTGTCAGTGTGCCTCCTACCAACGAATCCGGTGCAAAAACAGGTGGAGTCACCGCGACAACTGCAATGACGCTGTTCGTCGAACCGACAGGATTGCTGACGGTGACGTAATAATTTCCCGCATCCGTCGGTTGGGCATTGCTAACCGTGTACAATGAATTCGTCCCTCTTGTTATTGGCGATCCGTCTTTGAACCATTGATAAGCCAACGGGGCACCTCCCTCGGCGTCAATTGAAAGCGTCAAAGTTGCACCCGCTGAAATTGTCTGCGGCTGCGGTTGCTGAGTGATTGCTGGCGCCACTTGAGTTGTTGGGTTTTGAGACAGTATCCGCACCCGATAGAAACGCGACAAGCCATCCGCGGAAGAATCCATCAATGAGATCACCCCGCCATTCCCGGTCGCTTCAGCCGCCCGGGTCCATTCCGTGCCGGAGAGCGATTCCTTCCACTCAAGCACATACAGCACTCCGCTGGCACTCAAGACATCGACAATAAATTGATTCGCGATCCGTTTCGCACCCGCCAATGGCGCAGGGCTTACGAGCAAAAGCGCCGGGTTGCTATTTGTGCTCCCGGAAGCATTGCTGACTAAAACAGAGTATTCTCCCACGTCACCATACTGCACATTGGTCAGAATGTAACTGGAAGCCGCCGCATTGATTATAGGAACACCGTTCTTGAGCCATTGATAGGACAACGGTAGCGTGCCGCTTACAGTTACGGAAAAGCTTCCGCTTTGCCCGAAGGCGAGGATCAGGGTTGTTGGTTGAAAAACGACCGCCAGCGCAACACTGGGAGTGTTTACTGTCAATGACGCCGCCGCGCTCAAAAGCGTCCCCGCCGAATTGCTGACTACGCAGCGAAACTTGTCTCCGCTCATGAAGGCCGTGACATTTGAAACGACCAGATTGGTCGTTGTTGCCCCGGCATAGTTACCGCCGTTGGAAACGTTGCTCCATGCGGTGGAACCAGAGGGCTGACGTTGCCATTGAAAAGTTGGGGCCGGGTTGCCCGAGGCGGCGACCGCAAAGACAGCGGCTTTGCCCACGGGGGCTGTCTGATCGCTGGGTTGCAATGAGATTTCCGGCGGTAGCGGCAATCCGGTGCCAATTTTTAGATCGCTTAATGTGGTGCTGCCGACGCTGCGGATGCCGAACTGGATTTTGATAATCGTTGCTCCGCTTGGGTTGAAGCCGGGAGCCTGCTTGAAGTCGTCAAATATGTTACGCGTGAAAGTGCCACCGGAGCCGTCATAAGCTCCCAAAAGCACTTCATGGTACCCGGCGTTTGCGACACGCCCATCCGCAAACCGAACCGGAAAGGTGTCCGAATGGGCGGCGTAATTGACGGCGCGTTGAAAAAAATACACGAGCTGATTGCCATTCTGATCCGTCAGCACCAGATGCACGCTGTCACCCGGCGGCGGAAAGAGCGTGGGGAAAAAGCCATTCCACTGCGGATTGGCGAGGCTGCCGGACTCCGTCACGGAGATCATCGTTGCTGGCAACAAAGGAATGGCCAGCGGTTGGATGCTGTCGAGGGAAATGTCATCCACGCAGGGATTGTTCACCACGGACAGCGTTAACGCCTTGCGGTTTCCACCCAGGCTGATCACTTGAGCGGAATTCGCGTGCGGACCTCCACAGACGTCCGCGCTGTCGTATAGCAGCCAGGACGCTCCATCGCCGGGAATAGTTGGCGCAGCATTATCAGTGACCGCATAAGCGGCTACATTGGCCGCCTGCCAGTTTTCCACCCATGTCGAGGAAGGGGCTGGGTTCACGATCAACGTCGCCGGATTGCTCGTGATCGATCCGCTCGCGTTGGCCGCCACGCATCGAAACTGATCGCCACTCATCAACGGCGTCGTCCCGCTGATCCTCAAACTCCCGGTCGTCACTCCGGAATAATTTCCGCCGTTGCTGAGGTTGACCCATGCACTTGTACCTACGGCTTTGCGCTGCCATTGATAACCCGGCAGAGGCGTGCCACCGGCGGTGACATCAAAACCGGCGATGGCCCCGGCCACAACCGTTTGATTCGCTGGCTGGCTAAGAAACGACGGCGGGCCGGACGTCGGCACCCAAGTTATGCTCGAAGTAACTTCCGCAGTGAGACCAGATCCCTTCATGGAACCCGAGCCGTTGATGGACGCGTAGCTGCTTCCGAAAGCCGAGTAGCGATCAAAGCCACTGAAAACCGGCACTTCCCCATCAATCAACGGCACGCTGACGACAAAACATCCCAGAAATACAATGCCATGCGCGGTGGCGTCAAAAGCCGCTCCAAACACATAACCACCGGAAATCGAGTAGCCGCCGACATTGGGGCTAATCGTCCGGCTGGTGAGTGAAGAGTCCAATCCTCCCACGGGTAAATTACTCTGATCGAGCACGACGTAACTCCCGCCGTTCACCACGATCTTGCCCACTTGCGTACCGGAGAACTGCTGCACTCCGCTATAATTTTGATCGCCCCAATGCGAGTAAGTTAGTTTCACCTTCCATGTCTCCGTGACGGTAAACGTGCCGTCGATGGCCAGCGCCGGAGTGGAGGACAATAGCACGCAGAAGAAACTCAATAGTAGCAACGCCCCATTGAACGAAGCCAAACAACTTCTGTTTTGCGGGAACGCTCGACGATGCGACGCTTCAAAGCACTGGCGCGCTACGAAAAAACATGATCCTACTGTCAAAGAAATTGCCTGCCATGCGGTCTCGTTTTCTTTCGCAGGTTCTCCGCCCCTTGTCCATTCTTTCGGGAGGAGCTTCACGTTACTTGCGTCCCGTTTGGCTGCACTTGGCGATCTCTTTTTCTCCGGTCGCATCCTCGACGAGTTCAGGATAAACGTGCCCCGCGAAAAATCCCATCGCGATGTTGAGTCGAACATAACGCACCATGCCTTTATCCAACGTCAGGCTGAGCTTGCGTTTGACTTCCGTGGTCGTTTCCACTTCGTAATTTCCCGGATCGCGATCCACGTAGAAGAATCCTTTCGGTTTGGCCGTTCCAATTGTCTCTCCATTCAACTTTACTTTCGGTTGAATGGCGGCTCCCAGGACGGCAGTGCGATAAAAATAGATGCGCCCTTTGACTTGAGAGACGGGCGGTATCGATGACTTGAGGGCGCTGAATTTGGGGCCAGTGGCGCAACCGGTCATAAGGATCGCGAAGCAGGCAATGAATACGACACCGATGAGTTTTTTCATGGCTTATTTTGGTTGGTTGAGGTTGACGGGCTCGGTGGTGATACGGATCGGTCGCGTGACCGGCGCAAATTTCTTTTCGACCGGGAGATAGAAACCAGCGACGCACTGGTTCGAGACGACGAGCCGGGCTTCGTGAATGTTCGACGCCTCGACGGTTACCAACTGATCCTTGGTGGCAAAAACCGCGCCGAATTCAGTGCTCCCGATCTGCTGCCAGCGCGTTCCGCTCTTGAGGCGCGTTGGAAAGCCGGTGCCCAAGGTCGCTTTGACCTCCTGACGCAGAACGAAGTCCTGCGAAGCTCCGGTGATCGGAGCAAATGTCACCGGGAGTTGTTTGACGTGAGTCAAGTCAAAGGCACATCCGGCTAACAACATGAAGCTTGTTCCCAGCAACCATTTCCATTTCCCAGGCTGTGTCATTTTTAGTTGGCACCGCCGACATCAAGCGAAAACCAATGTCAAAAGCGGTGTTGAGAGTTGCTTTCCTTCGCGGGAATTTGCAACAAATTAAAATAGACAAGAATTAGCAGGCCAGTCTGCAAGTAGCTGAGGCGCGTACGCACCGGAAGCGTTTGCGTGTTGTCCATCGCGAAACTTTTTTATACAAATCTGCCATGCTTGGTGTCTATGGAGTGAACAGTGAACGGTGAATTGCCAGCCGAGCCGCATTGGTGCGGGCCGCTTTATGAAAAGAAAGCGGCCGAGTTGCTGCTGTACGGCCGCGCGTTGGGTTTGAGCCACGGCGAGGCGGAGGACGTTTTGCAGGAAACTTTCACCGCCCTGCTGGCGCGGCCCAATGAGCCAAACCAGCCCGAGCATTATTGCGTGCGGACGTATCGGCATCGCGCGCTGAATTATCGCCGGAGCCTGTGGCGGCGCTTGACGCGTGAACTGGAGTCGGCGCGCTGGTTCGAGCGCGACAGCGGCGAAACTCCGCAAGAACGCGCGGCGATGCGATGCCTCGAAAAATTGCCCGCCGAGCAGCGCGAAGTCATCGTGCTCAAATTCTGGCACGAGCACACGTTCGAGGAAATCGGCGACTTGCTCGAACTTTCGCCCAACACCGTCGCCGGCCGTTACCGTTACGGCCTGCAAAAATTGAAGGCTTGTTTGAAAGGTGAAATTTATGAACGAGATGGATCCCTTGGAGAAGCAGTTGCGTTCCTGGATGCCGCGCCGCCCGTCAGCGGGGCTTAGGTCGCGCATATTTCCGACCGCCGCCGTCGGAGCCGTGGAGCCGCTGATCACCACCACTTGGCGGCAACTCGCGCCCGTGACGGCCATGCTGTTGTTCGCGCTCGTCACGTTGAGCAATCACAATTTGAATTCGCTGTATTGGTCAGGGACGTCCGTCAACCGTGTGCTGACTGCCGCCGCCGTGAGCAACCTCACCGCCGCGTCGTACGTAATGTCGCTGGATGCGTGTGACCGCAATTCCTTTCCGACGGCGACTTTTGCATCGACAAAGGCCGGGCCAGCCCCTTCAAGTAATGGCTCTTTTTGGCAATTCAACACCAATGGCTTGATCCGTTGATTCATGAGCGCAGACAAATCGAAACACGGTTCCGATTCTAAAAAATCTTCGGCGTCGGGAAATCAGCCCGCCAACGAAGGGCCGGTCAAATCTGCTCCCATAGCCCCGGCACCCAAAGGGCCGCCGGCAAAACAACCACCGGCGAAACCGCTCCCCGCCGCGTTGCCGCCGCTTTACCGGCGGGTTGATTGGGTGACGTTCTGGTTCACGACGCTGTTCACGTTCATCGGTTACTATCTGACGCTCGCGCCGGATCTCACGTTGCAGGACAGCGGCGAACTGGCCGTCGGATCGTTCTATTGCGGCGTGCCGCATCCGCCCGGCTACCCGCTGTGGACGATTTACACCTGGCTGTTCACGCAACTGATTCCGTTCTCGAACATCGCCTGGCGCGTGGCGTTGTCTTCGGCGGTCGCGTCCGCGCTGGCATGCGGCTTGATCGCGCTGATGGTGTCGCGCGGCAGCAGCATGATGATGGAAGGCATCGCCGAGCTAAAAAATATCGACCGCCGGCTGGAGAACTTGCTGTGCGTCGTGGCGGGTTTCGTGTCCGGGACGCTGCTGGCGTTCAACGGGCGCATGTGGAGCCAGGCGGTGATCGTCGAAGTGTATCCGTTTAGTTTGCTTTCGTTCGTCGGCGTCTTGCTGTGCTTATTGCGCTGGATGTACGCGCCGAATCAACTGCGCTACCTGTATGGCGCGCTGTTGATTTTCGGCATCTCAATTACGAATCACCAGACGCTCATCGTGGCGGCGATGGGCATCGAGGTGCTGATCCTGATGGCAAATCCCAAACTCGGGCGCGACTGCTTCGCGTTCAATTCGATTTGTTTTCTGCTCGGACTGTTCCTCAAGGCCAAGGGCATCATCACCACTTTCGACAGTCTGGATCCCAGCAAACCCAGCATGCTGTATCTGATTTTCATTTTTGTCGGACTTGGCTCCATGGCGATCAGCCTGTGGATGATCATTAAAACCAAGGGGCTGTTCTCCGAATGGCTGCCACTGACGATCATGGCGGCGATGTTCCTGTGCGGCGCGGCGTTTTATTTCTACATGCCGATCGCTTCGATGACGAACCCGCCGATGAACTGGGGCTATCCCCGGACCTGGGAGGGCTTCCTACACGCGCTCTCGCGCGGTCAGTACGAAAAAACGAACCCGACGGACATTTTCGGCGACCCCAAACGCTTCATCGCGCAGTTGGAGATGTACCTGCAAGGCGCGGTGGATGAATACAGCTTGGTTTTTATCGCCGTTGGTCTGGTGCCGTTTTTCTATTATGCGCGGATGCAGAAGCGCGAACAAGGCCTGCTGAAAGGGTCGGCGGCGATGTTTCTTTGTCTGAGCGGCTTGTTGATGATTCTGCTGAACCCGACGCCGGATCGCCAAACCAAAGGGCTGACGAAAGTTTTCTTCGCCGCGTCGGACGTGTTCATCTCGATGGCCATTGGCTACGGCCTCACGCTGATTTGCGCGACGGTCGCGACAAACTACGAACGAATCCGGACGTGGCTGCTTTACTCGGGTGCCGTCGCGGTGGCGATTGCGTTTTACGCCGTCGTCGTAATTTTCCAGACGGACAAAACCATCGACCCCAACGAAACGGTCTGGCTGGGACTTTTGCCGAGCCAGGATCCGCTCGTCCGGTTCACGGCGATTTTCAGTCTGATTCTGGTCGTGGCGGCCACGGCGCTCGTGCTCATTTTTCGGAACAAAGGGCCGGTGCTTCCGCTGCTGGTGCTGTTCGCCATTTCTCCGGCCCGCTCGATGATCGCCCACTGGGCGGAGAATGAGCAGCGCGGTCACATGTTCGGCTATTGGTTCGGGCACGATATGTTCACGCCGCCGTTTGGAATTTATCCCGAGATGGCGCGCAACGCCGTGCTGTTTGGCGGCACCGACCCCGGCCGCTTCTGCCCGACCTACATGATTTTCTGCGAGAGCTTCATCCCGCCGCGCTGCAAGCCGCATGATCCGAAGTTCGATCGCCGCGATGTTTATCTCATCACGCAAAACGCCCTCGCCGACGGCACGTACCTCGAATACATCCGCGCGCACTACAACCGCAGCGAGCAGAAAGACCCGCCGTTTTTTCAGGAAATGGTGCGCGCGATCACCGATGGCCTGACCGGCGGCAAGGAGCGCGAAAAAAATTACTACACCAACTTGCTGGCCCGCGCCGTCTCGCCGTTGGATCGGCTGTTCACGGATCTTGGCGCGAAGATCGAAGCCCGCCGGCGCGCCGACGGAGTTTATCCCGTGGTCGATGCCGGTTCACCGCTGGGTCGCTTGCTCGAAGAAAACGAGAAATTAAAAACCAATTACATCGGGCGTCCCCCGACTCAACCGGCCCTGCCGCGCGACGAAATTCACACGCCGTCCGTCGAGGAATCACAACGCGCGTTCCAGGATTATATGCAGGACGCCGCGCGCCGGCGCATGCTCAACCAACTCAAGCCCGGCGAAGAAGTCCGCGAGGATCGCGCCAGCGGGCGGGTGTCCGTCAGCGGGCAGGTGGCGGTGATGCAGATTAACGGCTTGCTGACCAAAGTAATTTTCGATGCGAACCCGTTGCGCGAATTTTACGTCGAGGAAAGTTTTCCGCTCGACTGGATGTATCCGCATCTCACGCCGTCCGGGATCATCATGAAGATCAATCGCCAGCCGCTGGCGTCGTTGAGCGAAGAAGTTCTCAAAAAAGATCACGACTTCTGGAGCCAGTACAGCGGACGGTTCATCGGCAACTGGGTCACCTACGACACGCCGGTTTCCAACATCTGCGCCTTCGCTGAAAAAACTTTTCTGCGCCGCGATCTCGAAGGCTTCAAGGGTGACCCGCGCTTTGTGCGCGATGACGACGCGCAAAAAGCGTTTTCCAAATTGCGCAGTTCCATCGCCGGCGTTTACTCGTGGCGCCTCGGCCCGGAATGCCCGGCCGCGTTTCGACCCAAGACATCCGAGGAACAGCAGCGCGTTTTGAAGGAGGCGGATTTCGCGTATCGCCAGGCGCTCGCGTTTTGTCCCTACAGCCCCGAAGCGGTGTTCCGCTACGTCAATCTGCTGGCGAGCATGCAACGTTACGACGACGCCGAACGCGTCGCGGCCACGTGCCTCAAATTTGACCCCTTGAACACCTCCGTCGCCAATCTGGTCGAGCAGCTCAAACGAATCCGGGGCAACAAAGTGGGCCTCGATCAAGTGCGCGGAGCGCTCGCGCAATTTGAAGAAAAATTCCGCACGAATCCCGGCGACGTGACCAACAGTCTGGTTTTGTTTGACGCCTACCTCCAGGTGCAGCAGACGAATCGCGCCATTCAGGTTTTGGAAACGCTCGCCGCCCAACCGCAACTCGACGTGCCCACGCTTGTGAGCATTGCCAACGAATACGCCAAGCTCGGTTACGCGGCGGGGCTGGAAAACATTCTCATCCGCGTCACGAAGCAGGTGCCGGAGAATCCCGAAGCGTGGTATGATCTCGCGTCCATTCAGGCCACGCTCGGCAAAAAAAGCGAAGCACTTGCGACGCTCGCCCTGGCGCTGGATTTAAACCGCAAACGCCGCGCGACGGAACCGAGCGCCAAAGATCTGGCGGCGGTTGCGGCCGGCATCGAGCCGAACCGCTCGGACCCTTTCAAAGATTTGCGCGGAATGCCGGAGTTCAAGAAACTCGTCAGCGCCAAATGAAAGACGGAAGCCCGTTGCGGCCCGCGCGTCGTGCGGCGTGACAAGCGCGGATGTGTCCGAGAGACTATCCGCGGATGAGATGGGAAGCGCGGGGCAATTTTCAATCACGCCGCTTTTCCTTGCCACCGTCGATCCCATCAGTGCCGGCTCCATTTGGACGACCTGCCCGCCCCACACCAAAAGCAAATGCACCGTGCCCGGTTTGACGGCGGGCACGAAATACTGGTTCCGCGTGGCCGCTGTAGGTGTCGCCGGCCAGGGGCCGTGGAGCGATCCCGCACTGAGAATGGCGCAGTAAGATTCAGTTCCGAATACGAATTCGATGAACTTCTACAATCAAGAGTTTGCCACGGTAGAACAAGGCTTCCGGTTCAGTGCATAGGAACACATTGATTAGCCAGGAAACGCAAGCTCATGCCGCCACGTCTTCGAAGCTGACCAGGTCCCGTGCGAAATCCAGGCACGCGGAGATGTCTTCGGGTTGCAGATCGGGAAACTCAGCCAGAATGGCGGTGCGCTCCCGGCCGGTGGCGAGGTATCCGAGAATCAACGCGGCGGGAATACGCGTGCCTTTCACACAGGGTTTGCCTTTGAGCACCAGCCGGTCACTGACAATTCGATCACGCCAATTCATGGCCGAGAGCGTAGGGCCATGTCCTCTCGGCGTCAAATTGGCATCTCTGGAAGTTTTCCATCGATGCAGCCGCAAGCTCTGCCTCCGCACCGAACTTTGCCGCTGGCCAGGGACCGTGGAGTAATCCCGCCACCAAGTGGCGCAATGAAAGCCAAACGACCGAAAGTTTCGGCGAACGCTCATTCGCCGCTGCGGTGGCTTGCGTAGCGGCACTCTGGCGAGCGGCGCATTTTTTATGCACGTGCCCAAGCCGAAGGACAGCGGGCTAATCAAGCCGCTCCTCCAAGGCGCTCGGCAAATCGCGGGCGCCATGCAGCACCGCAGAGAATCTGCACCTCAACCTGCGTTGGCAGATAAAAAATAAGGTGGTTCGGAAAACCCGGTACCGCCCACGACCGCACTCCCGCCAGCGAAAAGCTCCGCAACCGCCCGATGCCCGGATGTCGCGCCAGTAAATCAAACGCACCTCTTGTCGCGGCAAAAAAGCGCTCCGCCGCGCCGGGGTTATCTGTCGCAATTCGCTGTCCGATTTCACGCAGATCATCCCAAACGGGTGATTTGACGATCAGCTTCATCCGCGGCGGACGCTCGTGTGCAATGCCTCCCAGTCCGCCGGGGTTGGTTCGTGTCCAGAAGCCTGCGCTCGCTCGCGCAAGAGCCGGTCCGTCGCTGGATCCCGCTCAAAGTCAGGAGTTGCTCCTTCACACGGCAGCAGCACGGCTCGTTTGCCGTTTTGTTCGATCACCGTTGCCTCGCCCGCGATCGCTTTGGCGATCAATTCATCCGCGCGCGCCTTAAACGTTGCCACATCCACAGTGCTCATGCGGCAAAACTACCTGCCACTTGCTCTGGCGCAAGCTCAGTCTTCCCACGGTGATGGCCCTAATTGAAACTGGCTGCTCTCGCCGACGGCAGAAATGCGGTCAAGCAAGATTCGGCGCTGTCGAGATTGCGCGCGGCCTGTTACATCAATTCGACAAGACGATCAAATCAAGTCCGGCAAAGCGACTGAAGCCTTGGTCGAAGGTCACCAGTTGCGCCTGCGCTACCACGGCGAACGAAGCCAAATAGGCGTCCGTCCAGAGCGCATGCGATGGCGAATTAAGTTGAGTAAACTTGCGAAACGGCACCTCGAGCGTTGCCGGCTCAGGCAGAAAAATCACCCGTGGATCCTGCGCAAACTGGTCATATTTCTTCCAGGCATCTTGCTGGCTCTGGACGAATGGCCCCATGATCTTCGTGTTCGTCAGGTGCCGAAGCAGCGCCATTTGTGTCACACGACAGAAAGCGCATGTCCCGTCAGATTGTGCATCGAACCACACGCTGGTTCTCGCATGATGGAAGTGGTCGGAAAACGCCAGTGCCAGCCACACGTTGGCATCGGGCAGCTTAATCGTTCCAGAGGCTGGCATCGAGTTCTTCGGGCTTCGGATTGATGATGCGCTGGCCATCTCCACGAATCAATGGCAGTTGGACTCGCTGACGGATTGGCTTTGCACCGTCAACCGAATTGCGGTTGGGTTGAAGAATCGTGAGCAGGCCGCTGGCCTTCTCAGGTAACTGCCCCGGCTCGCGCGGAACGATGCGCCCGTGGTCAATATCCACTTCGACAGTCAAGTAGCTCATGCGCGCAGTTTAGGTCGCATCGCTCTTTTGGCGAATCAAATCTCTGGCTTGCAAGCGGGTGGCCTCGCTGGTTCCACGGCTTGCCGCATTACAGTTGCCGTAATTCTTTCGCGGACGGGAAGAACTGCGGTGAATACCCATTCGCCGCTACGATGATTGAGTGGCGGTACTCTGGCGAGTGCCGCAGAAACTTGCGGAAACAGCAATTTGACCCGCCGCAGCGGATTCAGCTACGTCGCCGCTACGACGGCCGTGGAATCCACCACAGATCACCGCTGGCGTCCCCTGTTTCTCATTGTTCCACGCTGCGACCTCCAGTAAGGGCTAAAGCGGTCGTCGACCATTCGCCAACTTTAACCAAGTAGACAGCATGAAAGACTTAACAAGAACACTTGCGCTCCTGAGTAGTCTATTGTCGTTCGCTCTTCTTAGCCAACAACCCACCAGTGCTTCCACAACGCTTACATTCGACGACGTTGCCAGGCTGAGTGATTACGCTCCACTTGGCGTCACGTTCTCTGCGAACGCGAGCATCTGGACTCACCCCTCACCTTCCGTCCAGGTCGACCCAGACGGCGGTGCCTACAGTGTTCCTAGCGCACTACAATTCGGAAGCGCTGGTGGCGTGCTCGGAAGCATCTTCTTCGCTTCTGATGTGAGCGCCGTTTCCATTTGGGCATTGTCTGGCCCTGGCCCGGACCTGCTAAACGCGCCAATGTGGATCAGAGCCTTCGACGCAAGCGGAACAAAGATTGACGAGGACAATATTGACCCAACGTTGCAGTTCGACTTCCTCTCCATCACGGCTCCAGGTATCCGTCGCCTCGATCTATTCAGCCCACTGCCAAATAACGATGTCTGGGACAATTTGTCCTTTTCAGCGTCGCTTGTTGACCTTGTCGCAAACCCGGTGGCGTGGGATACGGTGCAAGGCGGCGTAAATTTCAGCTACACTATCAATGGCAGTTTGCCCGCCGCCACCACGGCCGCGCTCTACTGGGCCAACGGCCCCAACTTCTCCGACATTCCTTTGCCACTCACACCAGTCTGGAGCAGAAACCTTCCGCAAGGCTCCACCGGCAGTTCCGGCAACATCTTTGTCGATAATGCGACTCTCGGCACGCCGCCGCCAAACGCCACGCACTTGTTGCTCGTCGTCGATCCGCCGCTGCCCAACGGCCTCATCGCCGAGACCGACGAAACGAATAATCTGTTTCCTCTGGCGATCAGCACGCTCGATTTGGTGGATCCCAACCCCGGTCTTCTCGATCCGAGTGGGCAGATAATTACTCCGGCTACCCCAGCCGATGTGGACAGACTATCGACACAAGGTCTGGCGCAAAGGACATGCGCTGTCGCTGATGGCGTGACAAAGATCTTGCTCCGAGTCCAGAGCACTGCATCAGTGACATTCTCATTACCAAGCGGAAGTCTGACAGATGGTAGTCTCGACGCACTCCCGGCCTCGGGCGGAACTCCGGCCACTTCGATCACGGTGTCGCCGGTGTTGGACTCGTCAGGAAATTCCTGGGCTTTTGCGGTCTATAACGCACCCGATTTTAGCGCCTACGCCACTCCGTTTACTTCGCCTCCGCTCGGCAAATTGGTCGATGTCCAAGCTTCGTTCGGTTCTACGGTCATGGCTGGCAGCCTTCGTTTGGAGCCGCTACCAGTTATCCTGGTTCACGGAATTTGGAGCAGTGGAGACAAGGCCTGGATAAAGGGAGGCTTCAAGGCGAATCTTGAGGGCCAAGGCTTCACGGTTTATTTGGCAGATTACGGATGGTGCAGTGATTGTGATTTCGACTGGAATCTGCCGCTCAACATCAATGAGCCGGTGCAACAGCTCTACACCCAAATTGACGTGGCGAAGAATGACGCCCGCAGGCGCGGGATCGCGATAACGCAGGTTGATGTCATCGCCCATAGCATGGGCGGGCTGGTCACCAGAGCAAGAGCCGCCAGACCAGACTACCTGCGGAACGACAATTTCATGAAAGGCGACATTCATAAATTGATCACGATTGGCACGCCTCACTTCGGGTCAGCATTGGCCAATTGGCTGGTGAAGCACAAGTGTGATCCATTTCTAACTCAATTTCTCACTCCTCCTTTTAGCCTGGCATCGATAAATCTCGAAACGTTGTTTAATCAAATCGGAATGACTATGGGTCCCGCAGTTTATGCGCTACAAGAAGGCAGCCAATCCATTGTGGATCTGGGTGGCACACAAATTCCGACCCATGCGATCGCCGGAATCGAGCCGTTTGCGTCCGCGCTGGAAGGTCTTTTCGACACAGGAATTGCGTTGACGGGTAACTTCGGAACCTCGGTCGATGGGCTGCTTGGTGGTGAAATGGCCCATGATTGTCTGGTAAGCCGCACGAGCCAATTCGGAGGTTTGTCCGGCCAAGCCAAGGAAGAAGTTCCAGGAGTGGTACACGCTGCTATCGGTTTATTTACTGTAGGCGAAACGAGTTCATCCGCCGTTCAAGCCGCAGCCTATTTTCAGTTGTTCCAAGATCCCAACCCCAATTCACCTTCGGGAAACTTCCAATATCTGCCTCCCCCGTTGGCTAATGATATTCCGCTGTCGCCCTATAACTGCCCGATTTTGCAGTCTGCTACGGGCGCGGCATCCAAATCCAAGCCGTTGAGCCAGGCAAATGCATTGGCACAAAGTCCCATAATTTCACTGACGCCTGCCGTTGGGTCCATTTTCCAACCGGGACAGCAGGTGCAAATTGATTTCCAAATTACGGCGGGGAATCCCGTTGACGGGTGTTTTATATTCGCGGGCGAGTCGGTGGTGCAGCTTACTGGTTCAGGGCCGTTTAACACAGTGTACACAGTGCCTGACGACTTTGCCGGTACTGCGAATGTCGTGGCCTTCACCTTCGGCCCAGGGCCAGACAATTACGGAACAACGACATCTTTTCTCGTGCAACCGAGTGCATCGTTGTCCTCGATTAGTGTTTCGCCAAGTCCGATTCACTTTTCGTACGCATCTCAGCGCATGTCGCTCATGGTTCACGGAAATTACAATGACGGCGTGCAACGCAACATCGGTGATTCGAGCACCGGCACGAGTTATTCCACGCAGAGTGGAGGCAATGCAGTCGTGTCGGTCAGCGGCAGTGGTTTAATTACGGCGCAAGGCAATGGTCAGGATGTGGTGCTCATATCGAATGGAGGAGTCTCAGCAAGTGTTCCCGTGGATGTCCAGATCAGCAACGATGCTCCAGCGCTGGTCAATCCCGGTGCTCAGTCGATGCTCGCCGGAAACTCGTTGGACGTGACGTTAACCGCGACTGACCCCAACGGAAATGCCATCCGCCTGTCGCTCGTATCGGCCCCTGCTTTTGTCACCTTGACCGACAATGGAAACGGGACAGGAACATTGCATCTTGCTCCCAGCGCACAGGATGTTGGCGCCTTCAGCGCGGTTGTCGCTGCCGCCGACAACGGCTTGCCTCCATTGGGTGCGACGCAGACGTTCACAATCGACGTAACAAGTAACGCACCGCTGGCTATTACTTGTCCGACAGACATTACGGTAAGCAATAGTCCCGGCCTATGTTTCGCCCTGGTTAGTTATCCCGCGCCGGTGGCGAGCGGCGGCAGCGGCTCCGTGTCCGTTGTCTGCAATCCGCCGTCCGGTTCCAGTTTCCCGGTCGGCACCAATGTTGTGAATTGCACGGCGACAGATTCAGCCGGGAACACCGCAACCTGCAGTTTCAACGTAGTTGTCAAGGACACCGAGCCGCCGGTGATCGTTTGTCCTCCGCGCGTGACTGTTAGCCCCGATGTCGGGCAATGCTTCGCCAGCAATGTAGCGCTCGGCACGCCGTCCGTGTCGGACAATTGTGGGGTCGTGAGCGTGGTCAACGATGCAACAGCTCAATTTAGCCCCGGCCTCCATACCGTCACCTGGACGGCGACGGATGCCAGCGGTAATACGGTGCAATGCCAGCAGGATGTGTTTGTCGATGGGCCGGTTCCCGTGGTCACCTGCCCGGCCAACATCGTCGTGACCGCCGCGCCGGGCGCGACCACGGCAGTCGTCGGTTTCGCCGCGACCGCGACCGACAGTTGCTTTCCGATCTCTACCTTGATTTTCATCTATCGACCACAACCCGGATCGGACTTTCCCCTGGGCACAACCACTGTCGATTGTCTGGCGCTCAACCTCGCCGGACTAATTGCGCAGTGCAGTTTCACCGTCACGATAAATGCCAGTAGCACGCCGCTCACGATTGCCTGTCCGGCCGATGTGGTCGTCGCAAATGATCCGAGTCAATGTTCCGCCGCAATTTCCCGGTCGGCACGAATATCGTGAGTTGCACAGCCACCGACTCCGCCGGGAATGCCGCGACTTGTAGTTTTAAGGTCACGGTGCAGGACAGGGAACCGCCGGTGCTCGTTTGTCCACCGGATGTGACCGTGAACACAGATCCGGGGCAGTGCGGGGTCGCGTTCAACCACGTATCTCTGGGCGCTCCGTCCGTGTCGGATAATTGCGGCGTGGCCAGCGTGGTCGTCCGCACGCGAATCAGGTTCGGCGTCGGAACCTCGACCGTAACTTGGGTTGCCACGGACGGCAACGGCAACGGCGCGCAGTGCTTGCAAAAGGTCACGGTAGTTGACGTTGAGCCGCCAGTGATCACGTTAGTCGGAGCAAATCCGCTGGCCGTCGAGTGTCACACCACTTTCACCGATCCCGGCGCCACGGCGGATGATATTTGCGCGGGCGCTGTCGCCGTCACCAGTTCCGGGAACGTGGACGTAAACACGCCCGGTAGCTACACCATCACTTACAGCGCTACCGATCCGAGCGGCAACACCGCCACGGCCACGCGCACGGTCAACGTCGTGGACTCAGTCGCACCAATCATCGCGCTCAATGGCGCTAATCCGCTGATCGTTCCGTGCCACGTGCCGTTTACCGATCCGGGCGCGACTGCTACCGATGCTTGCGCTGGCAGCGTCAGCGTCAGCGCGAGCGGTACCGTGGATGTCAACACTCCCGGCGATTATGCGTTGACCTATAGCGCGACCGATCCAAGCGGCAACACAGCGACGGCCACCCGTACCGTCAGCGTCGTTTGCGGAACTCCAACGCTGGCCATCACCTGCCCACCCGACGTGAACGTGTCGAACGATCCCGGCCAATGTTCGGCCGTGGCAAATTATCCCGCGCCGGTGGTGAGTGGCGGCATTGGCAGTGTCACCGTCGTCTGCAATCCGCCGTCCGGTTCCAGTTTCCCGGTGGGCACGAATGTGGTGAATTGCACAGCGACAGACTCGGCCGGGAACACTGCGACCTGCAGCTTCAACGTGGTCGTCAATGACACGGAAGCGCCGGTGCCGAGCATGGTCGCCACGGCTCCGCCCGTTCGTTACCAGAATCCACCACGAGTGGTGAACCGGGTGCAATTGTTCGCCACCGACAACTGCGATCCCGATCCGTTCATTTACATCGGCGGCAGCCAGAGCCAGGGCTTCGTGGCGGGGCCGTTCCACCGTGGCGACAAGGTCACTTTGATTCATGGCCCAAACCTCACGCCGGGCAGCCGCAAGCCGCGCGACCCAAACATCGCGGCGGAAATCACGTTCAATGGCGATCCGCTCATCTGGTCTGCGGATAGCGCGGGAAATGTCTCCGCCAAAGTTCGGTAAACGCAAAGTTGAGTTCGGTGGCACGGGCAGGTTGCCCGTACCGCGAGGCCATCGCCCGACGGAAGGCGAAGGGGAGCAGCACGACGCCAAGGATCGACGATTCCAAAGTGTTTTCCCCATTCCGGTCGGCAAGTTGCCGCTGGAGAGAGGGGAGTGGAATTTTCCAACCGTTCCGGTGCCCCAACTGCCTTTCGCCCGGCTGGTAGCCGGGCGAAAAGGGCTGGGAGCCCGTTCCACCATTTCCCGACCTCGGTTTTCGGGCTGCATCAACTCGTCGTCACAACACACCTGACTTTGACCTTGAATGCCGGTGATCACTCGATTAGCGTGCTCAAAGATTAAGGCAAGCGAGGGCGACGGCGGAGAGATAGCAGGAAGGGATCTTGGCCGAAACCAAGCGCTACTTGAAACCGCGCGTGGCAGCGTCGTTCGCAAGAGCCAAGCAAACAGGAGAACCGATTATGTCAGAACAAATCGAACCAACTTCCAGCCCGACGCCAGGGCCGGGGAACAGTTTTGAAACGGTTACTTCCATCAGTCCCAGTTCACGCGTGAGTTGGGCGCGCGCTTATCCGCTGCCGCTGCGGGAGCGCGAAGCCGCCGAATTGACCCACCGCCGCCGCCAAGTGCCGGAGACGCTGCGTCAAAAACTGGACATCGACCCCGAAGCCGCGAGCGACGCCAACTTGATGGGCACTAAAGAAGACGATCGAGTGGGCGTGGCTTTGTCGGGCGGGGGCATTCGCAGCGCGACTTTTTGTTTGGGAGTTTTTCAAGCGCTGGCGGGCAGGGAAGCCATCGGGAAGATCGATTATTTGTCCACGGTTTCGGGCGGAGGTTACTTTGGCGGCTTCCTCGGACGGCTGTTCACGCGCTGGTGGATTAACGATGAACCGCCGCCTACGGAGGAGAATCCGGATCGGGAAAGCAAACCGGCCGAATCGCAAACCACCGCCGCTCCCGCCGCTGCGTCGAACCCGCTGCTTCGTCACGATGAGGAACTGGCGAAGCTGCCGCCGAGTCTGCCGCGCGTCCACCAAATCCTCCAAAACCCGCGCTCGATCGTCGTGCGCTGGTTGCGCGACAACGGACGCTACCTCTCGCCGAATGGCGCCGGCGATCTCTGGCTGGCACTGGCGGCCGTGCTGCGCAATTGGGTCGCGCTCCAAATGGTGATGGCGTTATTCATCCTGATGTTGTTCTTGTTCGCCAATTTGCTCCGCGCCTACCTCTGGGATTTTCACGCGGGCGCGAGCCAGTTGGTTGAATTGAAATTGTTACTGGCCACCGCGAAGAAAATTTGGTGGAGCCCGTACATGTGGCTGCCGCTGGTGACGTTCGCGGTGCTGGGCGTGCCGGTCGGCTGGGCGTTTTGGATCACGCAAAGCGGCCGCAAGCGCTTCACGGGCAGCACGCCGCATCTGCCGTGGATCACGACATTGCTGGTCGCGGTGGTGGCGTTGCTCGCACCGGCGAGGATTCCCGGCCTGGCCGGCTACGAACCATTTGGCTGGGGGCTGGGCGTGGAGGCGCTGTTGAGCCTGGGCGTGTGGTTGTGGGTGAAATTTCGCTTCCGCAGCGACACGGTGACCACGGCTGCGGCGCGCGTGATGCTTTCGCGCAAGGCGCTGTCCGGCTGGCTGGCCGGGGCGTTGTGGTTGTCACTCGTGCTGCTGGCCTTCGGGTTCGTGGATTCGCTGGGCCAGTCTTCGTACGCCGTTTTGCAATACGACGGTTTTAGCAAACACTACTTCGCTTTTTTCACGGCGGCGACAGGGTTGACGGGCCTGGTGGCCATCGTGCAGAAACTCGCGCCCCTGCTGGCCAAAGGCTCCGACACCGGCAAATTCAAACTGCCTTTGAATGCCATCGCGAACGTCGCCGCATTTGTCGTGGTGACGTTGATGTTGATCTCGATTGCCACGCTGGCTCATGCGATCACATGGGGCTGGGAACTGCCGGGCCTGAAAAATCCACCGAGGGAAGCATTGATGGAGAAAGCCCTGAAAGAAAATCTTCCCGCTGACGCGGAAAAAGAAATCAACCCCGGCAAATGGATCGTCAGCCAGTTCACCGACACCAACACGGTGGCGTTGAGCCGCGAACGTCACGTCACCGTGCAGCCATCCGAACCGGATGGCGGCCCGAAGCCCGAACTCGGCGACGGCATGAATTTCGCGCTGACGTTGTATGCTTTTCTCGTGGCGCTGAGTCTTTCGTGGGCGTTTGGCCGCACCATTAAATTCCTCAACCTCTCCTCGCAACAATCGTTCTACGGCGCCCGGCTTATCCGCGCCTATCTTGGCGCTTCCAATTCCCGACGCTGGAAAGGCTCCGGCCAGAAAATCACGAGCAACGTCGATGCCGACGATCTGGCGCACGACCAGTACCGGCCACACGATTACGGCGGGCCATTCCATTTGATCAACGTCACCTTGAACGAAACGGTCAGCGGCAAGAGCCAGGTCGAATATCTCGACCGCAAGGGACTCTCGCTCGCGGTTTCACCGAGTGGGATCAGTGCCGGCATCAACGACCACGCTTTTTGGGGCGGCGAGCCGGCAACGCGCGCCGTTCAAGCGCAACCCAGACGCAACGAAATGGTCACTCCGCAAGGTTTTCGCGAGGGAAAATTCCACGCGCTGGCCGCCAGTCCAAAGCCGCATCCCGTCGAGCCGTTGGACTTGGGCCAATGGATCGCGATCTCGGGGGCGGCGTTCACCACTGGTTTGGGTGCGGGCACGAGCCGCGCCAAAAGTCTGCTGCTCGGCATGGCCAACATCCGCCTGGGCTACTGGTGGTTCTGCGGCGTGTCGCCGATGGAGCGACGGCGTGTCGAAACCGGCATCAAACCGAACTTCGCCAATCGCCTGGAGGAATATCTGTGCTGGGCGTTTCCGGTGCAAAGCCATCTGCTCGATGAGTTTCTCGCGCGCTTCCACGGGCCGTCGCGGCTGCGCTGGTATTTGTCCGACGGCGGACACTTTGAAAACACGGCGGCCTACGAACTCATCCGCCGGCGCGTGCCCTTCATCATCATCAGCGACAATGGCCAGGACGAGGATTACAAGTTCGAGGATCTGGCCAACCTCACCCGCAAAGCGCGCACGGACTTTGGCGCGGACATCCGCTTCTTCACGCAAGCTGAACTGGAGAAAAATCTCGACGCGTCCGCCCGCGAACACATCGGCACGCTCCAGGAAATCCGCCGCGCCAAAAGCGAACAAGACAGAAAACAAAACGCCGCGCCAAGCGCCGCCGCCGGTTTTGAGAACGCCGAGTATTCGCAAAAGCAATTCCATCCTGCTTGTCCTCAAACCCAGCCTCACCGGCGACGAGCCGGTGGACGTCCTCCAATACCACGAAGCGCATCCGGATTTCCCGCAGGAGTCCACGATGGATCAATACTTCGACGAAGCGCAGTGGGAAAGTTACCGCATGCTCGGCGAACACATCGGGCTGAAGATTTTTTCCACGCTCAAACGAAGCCGGCTCATCTTCGACCAATGGCCGGAACCGGCTGCGGAACTCAAAGCATCGCCAGCGTGATCTTCGCTAATTTTTCACGGCGCGATAAAACCGGCGCGAGTGCGTCCCCGACTTGGTGTCGGTAAAATGCGTGGCGGCACCCGTCAGCTTGATCGTGGCTGCGAGAGTCCAGTTCAATAAATCGTCCGACGTTTGAATGCTCACGCTCGCGTTGGCTGGACCGTAAACATCGGCTTCAAAAAATCCTCCCGGCGTGACCCGCGCGGAACCGGCGACGAACCCCAGCGTCACCGGCACGCCGGAAATTGTTTCGAGGTCCAATTTGAGGTTCTGTTGGGAGAGCGTAACCGTTCGCGTGACTGGCGCGCCCAACGTTCCGCCGGAAAATGTCACCTGGAGCGTGCCGCTGGTTCTGCCCACTGGAATCGCGTAGCCGCCCGAAGTCGAAGTCAGGGCGTAAAAAGTGCCGCTCGCGGGAGTCACCGTGACGCCGGCCACACCTTCGCCGACGCTGTATGCGCCATCGCCGTTCGCGTCGCGATAAACGACGCCGATGAGCAACGGCCCGGGATTGGCGCCGGTCGTGCCAAAATCCTGCGTCGCCATGACGGTGTTTAAATCAAATCCTTGCGTCGAGAACACTCCGGTTTTGACGCCGATGCCAATTTCACGGAACGCGCCGCGCATCAAATTCTCCCGATGCCCGCGGCCAGGAATATCTTCATCGACAAACAAACCTTGCTCTTCCGCCGTCACCGTGGGGCCAACGGGTGGGGAGCCTCCGGTCTGCCCTTGCCAGGCGATATTCTCGCCATAAGTCCACGAGCCGCTGAGCACATACCCCGCTGCCTGAATCCGATCGCCCGGACCAATGCCACCCGTTTCGAAATGATCGAAAACGTCATTGTCGAGCATCCACTGGCTGTGGCCGCGCGCGGCGGCGATGAGTTGAGCGTTGAAGGCGAGCGGTTGTTTCGGATCGGGCGAGAGGGGATCGGTCGTGATGCCTTCGTTCAAGTCGATGCCAAAACGGGCGGCCTCGGCGGTGGGATTGGCGCGCGCGCGATTCACCAGTTCCAACATCAACTGCTCCTCCGGTGTCGGCTCGCCGTGACTGTAGATTTGGTTCGGCGCGGCCTGGGCCAACGCTTGCGGCAGCAGGCCGGCGCGCGGCACACCGATCACACCGGCCAGCATTAGCGGCGCAATGAACCGTGCCCGGCCGTTCGCTAAAAGCTGGACTGTGAATCGCGCCGCTCGAATTGGCGGATAAAAAATATTTTTGAACCACGCACTTCTGTTCATGCCCGGATCCTACCAGTCGATGCCGCGGAGCAAAGCTCAGAATTGCGAACGAATCCAAGCAGGTGCTTCCGGCGCTTGGCACAACTTTGGCCAACCAGTGAAACGATAAATTGCAAGGCAGGCGGATTATATCAGCGCTTCCCTAACTCGGACTTCCATTACGCCGTGCCTGCTGCGGCTGGGTTTCCGCCCACAGCCGCACTCCGTCAAAATTGTCAACGAAGTGGATAGGCACGGATTGTTCTGGTTCGACGCGCTGCTCATCGCCTCGAATGGCACGGACAGTCGCGTTGGCTCGCTCACGGCGGATTGGGAGTTGCTTGCGCACGCGTTCACTCGGCGTGATAGCCGCGCCAGACCCAGATGAGGGTGTCAGCCAGCGTTTGATTGAAGACGCGACCGTCGCAGTGGCCCGTCGCTTTGCTGAAAACGTAACGGTGATGGTAGCCCTTGGCCTTCAAAGCGGCGGCGGTGCGTTCGCCGGCCATCACCCAGTTGTGATGCGTCTCTTCGGCGTCTTTGGCGCGCAGATCGTTTTCGGAAACGTGCGTGAAAATCCGCAGAGGCTTCTTCTCGCTGTTCTCAATCAGTTTCATGCTGGAGTGATATTCCCATGCACCGAGAGGATATTTCGCTTCTTCCGCCGTGTCGTCATCCTGCTGATCCACGAAGGTGCCGGAATAGGCGATGATGCGACGAAACAGGTCGGGCCGAAACCATCCCATGGTCAACGCTGCCGCGCCGCCGGAACTGCATCCAATCACCGCATGGCCCCAAGGATTGCCAGTGAAGGCGAGCTTCGGATAGGCGGCCTTGATGTCCGCATTGGCCAGCACCGCCGGCAACACTTCGTCGTTGATGAAACGCGCCAGCCGGTCGGACATGGTGTCGTATTCGAGGCCGCGCTCGCTGTTCTTGCCGTCGTTCCCGCCGTTTTCCACGGCGATGGCGATGAACGCCGGCAACGTGCGATTCGGGTCCTTGGAAATCGTGAGATTGTCGAGCGCGTTGCGGACGAGCTTCATCTGACCGGGACCATCATGAATGATGAGAAAGGGCGCCGGCGTGCCGTCCTTGTAGGCCGCGGGCACATAGACAAAAATCTTTCGCTCGGTGCGCACCGTTTTCTTTTCCGGTTCGAGCGTTTTGTCGTCGCCACGGAAAATTTTGCTGTCGGCGAGTTTCATGGTGAACTCGAAGTATTTTCCCCTGGGATTGCCCAGGTCGGTGAGGTCCTTGTCGGTTGTGTATTCAGGACCGACGGTGACATTGCCGTCGCCGTCTGAACCGGGATTCTCGATGTAGGCGTTGGGCGATAAGGTAGTACAGCCAGAAAAGCCGATCAGGCTGACGAGAGAAAAGAAAACTCCGAATGGTGTTCTGCGCGTGCTGTTCATGGGCGAGTGTTAAGCGCAAACACTTGCTGAATCAATCTCGGATCTTCGACATCTTCTGGCACCGAGCAACGTGACGGTGGCGGTGAACGTGCCGGGTGAATTTCACATCGAGTGCGACACGGTGCCGCAGCGATTGTGAAAAGGAATAGGGACAGCGCGCGAAGTTTCCCGGCGCGGCGTTGGATTACAACTGTCCATCGTCGTTCTTCGATTGCCTCAAATTGCCGGGCGCGTTTTGAGGGCGCTGACACAGCGATAAATCACCGCGTCATCCAACTCCCGCCAGACGCTGAAGGCGGTGGACGCATCGAAAGATTTTCTGAAATCAGGATGCTTGTACACGATAAAAATGTCGCGCGGCGTTTCTACAAGCGAGCGTTCAATGTTGGCGAGGAGCGCCAGGTAGAGCTTGTCGTCAGTAAACGGATTGAAGAGATAGATCACCGTTGGGTCGGCAGGCAGCGGATGGGTCAAGGCATCGCGATTGAGCACTTCGACGGCAAAGCACTTTTTGCCGGGAGATTGAAATTTCGCCAGATTGGCCTCGGCAATTTTATGCAGCGAGGTGGAAAGTTCGATCCCGGTGATGCGCTTGAATGGGTACTCCGTCGCCAGCAAAACCACGCGCCCTTTTCCCGATCCAAAATCGACGAACGCATAATCGGCAGGGTCAATTTCAAGGGCGGTGATCAGGCTCTGGAACGCCTCCGGCGTCGTCGCGAGGTAGGAATTCGCATCGAGCGCGTGCGCTCCAGCCAGATCGAGGTTGCTCGCCAGAATATGGCCGCTGGTGTCGGTGCCCCATTGCTGGTCGAAACGGCTGGCGACCTGCCGTTTGGCGTTGAGCGCGCGGTTGTGGCGGCGGCGGAATTCGCCAATGCCGGCGACGACATAACGGAAGGCAGCGCGCGGGCCGGATTCGCGCAGGAGATTCACGAAACGCCGCAAGCTGCGGGCGTAGTGATGGAAAGCAAAAGTGAGTCGGAAGTACCAATTACGCATTAGCTGGTTCAAGCATTGTGCCCTGGCCAGATGCTTGAAGCGTGGCTGGCCGTTTCGCTTGGGATTTTCCGGTGAAGCTAGTTCACGTGTCAATGGCCATTGTCTCGTGGCCTCAGGTTTGTTCCATCTCCCCCCGCGCTCGCTCTCAAATCACCATCGCCGGATCAATGTTCGGTAAAGTTTCGCGCCCGTTTCCGCAAAAATTGGCAGCGAGTTGGCTCGCATTAAGAAGCGAACTCGGGCATCAATTCATCTGAAATGACCGTTAACGACATTCGTTCGCAGACGCGCGAAGAGCTGGATGCCCAGTTCAAACTCTGGGAGCAACCCGCCTATCGCGTCACGCAACTGCTCAAATGGCTTTACGAACATCGCGCCACGACGTGGGATGCGATGACCAATCTGCCCAAGCCGCTGCGCGAGCAATTGGCGCGGCACTACGGGTTGCGCGCGTTGGAACTCGTCCGCAAACAAGGCGCGCGCGACACGACGCAGAAATTTCTCTGGCGACTCCACGATCAATCGCTCATCGAAAGCGTTTTGATTCCCGCCAATCCCGCGTTGTACGGCGACCCGACGGATCGTCATACGCTCTGCGTTTCGACGCAGGTGGGATGCGCCTACGGCTGCAAATTTTGCGCGAGCGGACTCGACGGCTGGAAACGGAATCTCGGCGTGGAGGAAATTGTGGAGCAGGTGCTCGCGGTGGAGCGCTGGCACGCGGCGGAGAGTTTGAAAGTTGAGCTTGCGCCGGTTCCGCCGGACGGGGCGACGCCAGTTGAAACTGATAACGCGAAACGCGAAATCAGCTCCGGCGCCCGGCTGATCAATAATCTCGTCATCATGGGCATGGGTGAGCCGCTGGCGAATTACGACAATCTGCTGAAGGCGCTCCGGATTCTCAACGCGCCGTGGGGCGGCGGCATCGGCGCGCGCAAGATCACGATCTCGACGAGCGGCCTGGTGCCGCAAATTCGCAAGCTCGCGGCCGAACCGCTGCAATTTCGGCTGGCGGTTTCCCTGCACGGCGCGACCGATGACGTGCGCAACCAGATCATGCCGGTGAATCGAAAATATCCTCTGCGCGAACTGACGTCAGCCTGCGAAGATTACCAAAAGAAGAACGGCCGCATGATCACCTTCGAGTACATTTTGATCGCGGGCATCAACGACGACCTTCGCCAAATCAAACCGCTGGCCGAGTTGGCACACCGGCTGAACGCGAAAGTTAATTTGATCCCCTACAACACGGTTGAGGGTTTGTCCTGGCAGCGCCCCGCCGAGGCCGTTCAGGAGGCGTTTATCAAGGCGCTCGTCACGCACGGCGTCACGGCGACTCTGCGTCGTGAAAAAGGGCACGACATCGACGCGGCATGTGGTCAGCTCCGGCTCAGGACGGAACGGGAATTGAGTGACGCGATGAAGTCGTGATCCATGCCTATTCGGCTTCTTGCCAAACGAGGCGAAACGCCGAGGCGCAGAGAACGCAGAGCTTGTCCAAAACGTTTTTCTCCGCGTGACTCTGCATACTTTGCGTCTCTGCGTTTATTTTAACACCCTGGTTTTTCAAATTTGCAGACAAGCGGATGAGCGTGTCGTGACCTTTGCCGTTGCGAGCAGTGGAGAAAATTTGTACGGAGGAAGATTATTCAATTGGAACGGTTCGGAAATCTGCTTGTGCGGTCGCCATGATTGTCGACATAAATCCCCACGCATGAAAAATTCTCCTCGCTCTCGCGTCGTGAGCCTTTCGACGCTCCTGATCTGCTTCGTTCAATCGCTCGCTTACGCCGACGGGCCGGCGGACAATCGCGCCGAATCCGTCCGCCGCGTCCCGCCGCCCGGTGTCGCGCTGGCGGAAGCCGACCGCGCGGAACTGGACCGCGGCGTGACTGAATTGGGCCGGACTATCGAAACGCTGCGAACCGATCTGCGCGCCAAACCCGCGCTGTTGGAGTTGTTGCCCGACATCCAGATTTTTCACAACGCGGTTCGCTATGCGCTCACGTACAACGAATTTTTCAACGCGACCAATGAAGTCACCGGCGCGCGCGCGCTGCTGGCGCAGGGCAATGAGCGCGCCGAACAGTTACGCGCGGGAGCCGCGCCGTGGACACGCGCGACGGGCCTGGTGGTGCGCGGCTACGTTTCAAAAATTGACGGATCGGTGCAGCCGTACGGATTGGTCGTGCCGGCGAGTTATGCGACGAATTCGCCGCATCAATTCCGACTTGACGCCTGGTTTCATGGCCGGGGCGAGACGTTGAGCGAGCTTAACTTTTTGCGGGACCGGCAAAGATCGCCAGGCGAATTCACTCCGCCCCATGCCTTCGTGTTGCACCTCTACGGCCGCTACTGCAACGCGAACAAGTTCGCAGGCGAAATTGATTTTCTGGAAGCGTTGGAACACGTGAGACACCGCTATTCGATTGATGAAAACCGGGTGGTCGTGCGCGGTTTTTCCATGGGCGGCGCGGCCTGCTGGCAATTCGCGGTTCACTATGCGGGACGCTGGGCGGCAGCGGCGCCGGGCGCGGGTTTTTCCGAGACGGCGGATTTCTTGAAAGTGTTCCAGAAAGAGACGGTAAAACCTGCCTGGTACGAGCAGAAGCTCTGGCACATGTACGACTGCACGGATTACGCGGCGAACCTTTTCAACTGCCCGACCGTTGCCTACAGCGGAGAAATCGACAGTCAGAAGCAGGCGGCTGACATGATGGCCAAGGCACTTCAAGCCGAGGGCATCGAACTGACTCATGTCATCGGACCGCAGACCGGGCACAAATATCACCCGGCGTCGAAGGAGGAAATCAACCGGCGCATCGACAGCGTCGTCGCCACAGGACGCGATCCGGTGCCAGATAAAATTCGTTTCACGACGTGGACGCTGCGCTACAACGAAATGCTTTGGCTGACGGTGGATGGCTTGGAACAACACTGGGAGCGAGCGCGTGTGGATGCGGAATTGGATCGAGCCGCGAATACGATTAAAGCATCCACGAAGAATGTGACGGCGCTGACATTTTCTATGCCGGCTGGCCGTTATCCGTTCGAGATCACACGGCGTCCAAAAGTGATTCTCGACGGCCAAAAGCTCGAGGCGGTGTTGCCGCAGTCTGATCGCTCGTGGACGGCGCATTTTTCAAAACTCGGCAGGAAATGGATTGTCGTCGAACACAACAATAATGGTCGTTCTTTTGCCCAATTATCGAGCATAACTCCCAAGCAGTACGTTGAGTCTGACATTCGCAAACGTCACGGCTTGCAAGGTCCGATTGACGACGCGTTCATGGATTCATTCGTCATGGTTCGTCCCACTGGCGAACCGTTGAGTAAGACAATCGGCGCGTGGGTCGCGGCGGAACAAGCTCATGCCATCGAACATTGGCGGCGGCAATTCCGCGGCGAAGCGCGCGTCGTGAACGACGACGCCATCACCGACGCCGACATCGCGGCGCACAATCTGATCTTGTGGGGCGATCCACGCAGCAACAAATTGCTGGCGAGGATTGCCGACAAATTGCCTGTTCGCTGGGATGCCAACAACGTACGGCTGGGGCGCTGGAGTTACGCGGCGGATCAACACATTCCGGTTTTGATTTATCCCAATCCACTCAATCCGAAACGTTACGTCGTGCTGAACAGTGGATTCACGTTTCGCGAATACGACTACTTGAACAACGCGCGGCAGATTTCCAAGCTGCCCGACTTCGCCGTCATCGATGTGGATCAGCCGGTCACTTCGCGCGCTCCGGGCGGGATTGTCGCGGCGGGATTTTTCAACGAGCATTGGGCACTGCCAGATTCTCGCTAACTGGCCGTGCCTTGGTTGGCATCTTACACGGTCTCCCGGACCCATAAGCATTCGCGATAAATGACGCGCACCTCGCCTTTGGTCTCGACCGACGGAATTCAGGCTCTTTTCAACGACGGCGAAGTCGGCTAGCGTCGGCGCATGTCAGACCGGATTTTTCGCCATACGCACCGCGTTAGCTACGCCGAATGCACGCTCGGCAATCACATTTATTATGCGCGCTATTTTGATTTGCTGGAAACTGCCCGCGGCGAGTTCTTTCGCGCGGCTGGCCTGCCGCTGCTGGAATTGCAGGGCCGCGACACCGTGTTTCCCGTGATTGAAGTCCGCGCCAGGTTCAAGTCGCCGGCGCGTTACGACGATCTGTTGCAGATTGAACTCCGAATTTTGGCGCTGGAAAAAATCCGACTGACGTTTGGTTGCCGGATTTTGCAGCAAGACGGCCGGCTGGTGTTGGAGGCAACCACCGAGCATGTCTGCGCGACTTTGGCTGAGAAACCAAAACGCCTGCCCGAAGATCTCAAAACCGCCCTGCGGCCGTATTGTTGCGAAAGAGAGGATGCCAGTTCGATGACGCCCGACGTCTAGATTGTGATTTAACCGTGCTCGACCATCAACGGCGACGTGCGAAAGTGGTTTTAGACAATGGTTATGCTTTCGGCTCTCGCTTGCGCAAAACTTGCCGCTTCCCTCGCCTCTCGGCTTCTGTTCCAATTCTGCCCCGTGCAAGCAATCCAACCATTTCAGCGCCGACCGCTGCTGTTTGTTGTTCTGCTGCTTTTGCTGTGCGTGGTGACGCTTCACGCTCAACTCGATTCGCCCGAACGCATCGCGGGCAAACTGCGGTGCTTCGATCAAACGCCGCACGTCGCTGTGCCGGTGCAGTTGCTTGATCGCTCCAACCAGGTCGTGCAAACACAACTCAGCGACGCCACTGGTGGCTACAACTTCACCAACGTTTCACCGGGAACGTATCGCGTCCGTTGCCAGGTGCTCGGCGGTTTTCGCTATCACGGGCTGGACCG
>JACPZS010000032.1 GCA_016195385.1 Verrucomicrobiota bacterium | reverse complement strand
TGGATTGCCAGATGCCGGAGCTGGATGGCTACCGCACCACGCAGCAAATCCGTCGGCTGGAGAAGGAGAAGTTGACGCAATCACAGGGCCGGCCCCTCTACATTATCGCGATGACCGCCAACGCGATGTCGGGCGACCGCGAGCGTTGCCTCCAGGCGGGCATGGACGACTACCTCACCAAGCCAGTGAACTTGACCGAGCTCGAGGCAGTGTTGCGCCGTGCCAGTGGCCGGCGCGAAACCACCCGATTCGTTCGCTCCGCAAGCAGCGGCGGCGAAAGCGCGCGCGCCCCATCGCTGGATTTGGAAGTCATGGCCACGCTGCGCCAACTGCGCCGCGAGGGCGAGCCGGATCCGCTGGCCGAATTAATCGATCTGTTCGTCGAGGATGCGGACGACCGGGTCAAAAAAATGGCCGCCGCCATTCCCACGCTCGATTATCCGCAACTCGTAAACCTGGCGCACGGACTCAAAGGCAGCGCAAGCAACCTCGGTGCGCGACCGCTCGCGGCGCTGGCGTCACACTTGGAAAAGGACGCAAAGCACGGCATGCCCGGAGCGTTGGCTTCCCTCGGCCGGCAAATCTCCGAGGAGTACGCGCGCGTCCGCGCCGCGCTGTTGGAGGAGAAAAATCGCTGACGACTGAACTGTTGAAACGAGGAACGCCGTCAAAGAAATTACTCACATGGAAACGTTCTACCAAGTTTTTGGATTCGTTGCGGCGATATGCGCTGGCATTATCATCTTGGCGGTGTTCTTCACCGGTCTTGGATATGTCAAGCGCGCCAAGCGAGGGTTCGACATCGTGAAAATGAAGCACTTCATAAAGGAGGGCAAACTTGTGAATGTTCATTTGAACACCGGGCGGATCTTTACCGGTCTTCGGTTTGTCGGATTTACGGACGCTAGTTCGTCAAAAGATGGTGTGCCTTTCGCGCTCTCGCAAATGGTCGTCTGCGAAACCGGGAACGGGGCGCGAGTTTTTTTCAAAGCAGAGGCAGTGAGAGTTATCGAAGAAATTGAAGATGTCGCGTGATTCGTTGCGATTCGTGAATCGAGAAACTTTCCTTACTTTGGCTGCGATGATCAACGTGCCGGCTTCGCGCTCGCTCGCGAGACTTCGCGATACTGGCTGAGAGCGACCAACGCATAGACTGTGGATTCGGGCGAGCTCCCGGTGGAATCAAAGTGCCAGCCCGCCATTTCCAGCAACGCGCGGCCAAACGTCGCAGTCGCTGGCCAGCCACCGTCGCTCGCTTGATTCGCCAGAATGCGCTCGACCCAACGCCGTGACCGCCAGCCGGTTTGCTTCGTGAACAGCCCCACCGCCATGCGCTCGTAGTAAGCGCCGTCCACAAGCACGGCGCGCATTTGAAGCTGTCGCAACCGTTCAGCCACGCGCGCCGCAAGCACATCGACTCGACGCAGCTTCGCGACTTCAGGAGAAGTTTCGCTCAACCAATGATATGCCAGCAGCGCGCGGCAAAGTTCGGCCGAAGCCGTGAAGCGTTCCGGATGTTCAAACAGCACGCTTTCATTGGTCGCCGATAGTTTGGTCCACGCCGGATTGATCGCGTGCAGCAGCAATGCCGTGTCCGCGCGCTGGGAATTCTGCACCCGCAACTGGATGCGCTCGCGATCTTCGTCTTCGAGTTCCTGGCTCGCCCAGCCGCGCAAGCCGTAGAAGTCGCGCCACTCGCCGGCATCCTGATTGAGACGCGCGGCCAGTCCGAGTTGCACGCGCAAACCTGCGTGGTCGTGTTTTTCGAGAACCTGGTTGAGCAAATAGTGCTGGAGCGCCGGCGCGCCCCGCCGGGACAGCGGCCGGAGAAACGCTCCGCTGGCATGAAGATAATCCAAACCCCGTGCCAGCGCTTTCTCCACGCGCGCATCAGCCCACGCCGCCGTATGGCGCGGCCAGTTGCAAAAGGCGTGGCCAAAAAGCGGCGCCGCGAGCAGCAAGCCAAGCAAAGTTACCAGGACAATGCGACGGCGAGGAAAAACTTTCTCTCGACCGGCTGAGATTTCATTCACCATGTTGGCGTCGAATTTTTGACGCGAGCGGCCATCTGATTAGAAGTGAATTCACGGGCAGGACGACAACAAATCTCCGACCTTCGCGCCAGCGAATTTCCCGACGGCGGCGGCGATTTATCAAGTTGCTTTCGCCGGGAACAATCCATAAACAACACGCATCCAATCCGAAGCCGATGCAAAGACCGCGGAACGGCAGCAGGATCATTATGACGCAACCAACGCAACCTCCAAATTCCGAGCGGCGCGATTTTTTCAAGAAAGCCGCCGCTGCCGTCATCGGCGCCGTCGTCGGCGTGTTTCCCGCGCTGGCGGGGTTGACCGTGATTCTCGATCCGCTGCGGCGCAAAACTTCGGCCAGCGGTTTCGTGCGCGTGACTTCGCTCGCCGCTTTGCCGAATGACGGCGTGCCGCGCCGCTTCTCGGTGCTCTCGGATCGCACGGACGCCTGGAACAAATTTCCGGAAACTCCCATCGGCGCGGTGTACTTGAGACGCACGGGAGAAAAAACCGCCGCAGCCTTGAATGTAGTTTGTCCGCACGCCGGTTGTTTTGTGGATTTCGTCGCCGCGCGCCGTGGCTATTTTTGCCCGTGCCACAACAGCGCATTCGGACTGGATGGAAAAATCACCGACCCGAAAAGCCCCAGTCCGCGTGCGATGGACACGCTCGAAGTCGAAATTCGAAATGGCATGGAGATATGGGTTCGGTTCCAAAACTTTGACGCGGGCAAAAAAGAGAAACATCCCGTCGCATGAAGTCGATTGCTGACTGGCTGGATGAACGCACGGGCTTTCGCCGGCTGACGCGCGAGGCTTTGCTGGAAAATGTTCCAGGCGGATCGCGCTGGCGCTACGTCTGGGGCAGCACGCTGACTTTTACACTCGCCGTCCAGATGATCACCGGCATTGTCCTCTGGCTCGCCTACAGCCCCAGTTCCCAGACGGCTTGGGAGAGCGTCTATTACATCCAGCACGAAATGTGGGGCGGCTGGTTCCTACGCGGCCTGCATCACTACACCGCGCAGGCGATGAACGTCCTACTAGTGCTCCACTTGATGCAGGTCGTCATCGACGGGGCGTACAAAGCGCCCCGCGAAGTAAACTTTTGGTTCGGCGTGCTCATGCTGCAATTGGTCCTCGGACTTTCATTGACCGGCTACCTGTTGCCCTGGGATCAAAAAGGGTTTTGGGCAACCAAAGTCGCCACGAACATCGCCGGCATCACGCCGCTCATCGGGCCGGCGTTGCAAAGGATCATCGTCGGCGGCGTGGACTACGGCCATCACACGCTCACGCGATTTTTTGCGTTGCACGCCGGCGTCTTGCCCGCCGGAATCATCGTGCTCCTCGTCGGCCATATTTATGTTTTCCGCCGGCACGGTGTCACGGCGAAACGGCCCTTGAAAGGTCCGGACGCACCCTTCTGGCCGGATCAAGTTCTTAAAGACGTCGTGGCCTGCCTCGCGGTGCTGGCGAC
>JACPZS010000031.1 GCA_016195385.1 Verrucomicrobiota bacterium | reverse complement strand
ATGCGCGGTGATGCCGTGCGCGCCGGCGCGTTCGCAGAGGCGCGCGGCTTCGACGGGATCCGGCTCGCCGTGTCCGCGGCCGCGATAGCGGGCTTCGCGCAAGGTGGCGACGTGATCGATGTTGACTCCGAGTTTGAGCATCGCGGGATTTAATTGGCGGCAGCGGTTTTGGCGGGAGTGGAATTGGCCGGCGCACCAAGTTGCCGGCCAAACAACGGCCAGGCGGGATTTTCCAACCAGCTTAACAGAGCGACGAGTTCAAACGCGGTGAAGCCGAGATCCGAGTTGCGGCGAAATTGAATTTCGTTCGGCGCGGTTTGCGTAATCTCGGTCGCGGCGTTGCCGAGGTGATCGCCGGGCACGACCATGATTTGCGCGGGTTCGCCGGCAATGTCCGGGAGGCCGAACTGAGTCGTGCTGCCGAACTTTGTTTTCGTCGCGCAGACGCCGTTCGTGCCATCGAAGAATTCCAATGGCCGGCCCGTCGTCGCGCGCAGGTCGCCTTGATCGAAATCCCATTGACCCGTAACGCCGGCGTCTGAGTGGGGAATGCCTTTGGCCTGCGGTCCGCCTAGCGCGGTGAGTTCCGCGTCCGTCATTTTGCCGGAACGAATCTGCACGCTGTTCACGTACCACGCGCGGTAGTCGTCTTGATCGCCCGAGCCAAACAAAATCGCGAAATCGCGGAGCGCGCGGTTCGGGTGGTCGATCCGTTTCTGCGGCCAGTCATCCTGCTTGATGCCATCGACAAACTTCGTCGCAACGGGCGGCTTGGCCGCGAGATCCACGGCGAGCGCGACGCGATGCCACGCGCCGGCGGTGAAGGTGCCCGCGCCTTTGAAGCCATCCGCGCGCCCATCGCCGAAATTGTCGTCCTGCCAGAAAAGGTCGCCTTCCTGATGATTGGCAGGCGAGTGAACTTGCAGCATCGACGCGGCGGGCGCGCCGTTGGTGTCCACGAGCACGTCCATAATCAACGTGTATTGATTGACGAGTTTGCCACCGCCGTTGGGGGTGATGCCGTGGCGCATCGTGTAGCCGATCTTTTGGTGCGAGCCGATGTATTCGAGCCAGTTGTCGCCGGGAACAGCCAGCCGTCCGCCTCGCTGCCGTCGCCGTCCGTTCGGCAATAGTTCGTAAGTGAGCAGGGTGGGGAGTTGGCCGATTTGGCGCCACTGCTGAAGCCGGCCTTGCGTGATTTCCCAATCGAAATAAATCAAATTCGTCCGGCCCAGGACTTGGGCCAGCAACTCCGCGGGCGCAGGACGTCGCGACGGTGCATAAGGAAACAGCCCAGCCATCACGAATCGACCAGCCGGCTCGTCGAGTGGCCGCAACCACGGGCTGACCGGCGGCACGGCGCGCCACCGCAATTCGGCGCGATTCGTCTCGAAGAGAAATTCGCCGACCACGCGCTGCGTCTGATTGGAGCCAACCAGCGCCGGCAGATTTTGCGCCACCTGCGTCACCAGATTCGTCGCCTCCGGCGCGGGCATCGCGGCGAATGTGAGGAAAGGAATTTCGGATTCCGCCCAAACGGCAATTTGGTCCGCGAGCGGTGGAAGCTGAAGCTGCGAAATTGCCTCGAACTTGCCGAGCCACCGGGAAAGCCCGCGCGCGGCGGTGAAACTTACGAGCGGATCATGAATCGTGTTCGTCGGGATTTGCCACGGCGGCAGCGGCAACGCCAGCGGCTCCAGGTAAAGCAGTCGCGCTTGCGAGCGAACGCGTCCTTCTCGATTCGCCAATCGGAGTTCAGTGCGCGGCCACTGCGCGGGCGGTCCTTGCAGCCACGCCGGCAGCGCGAAGTTTTCCGCCAGCCAGGCGGTGTTGGCTTCCACTTCGAGCCATTCGGTGCTGGATTCGGTCTGGCTGGATGACTTCAAACGTTTCAACAGGGAAGCTTCTTCCGGCAGGCTCCCTCGCGCCACGCCGATGAGCATCACGCCAAAGTCGCGCACGATCTGGAATTTGCAGATCGATCCAGTCAGGCCGATCTCCCAGCGGATTAGGCCGTTCGTGTTTGTGTTTGTTGCTGAGCCTAGCTGCCAAGCTTGGGCAAGTTGGATGAGGTTTGTTTCCCACAGCGCGGATCGCTCCTCGTCGAGCCGAACTCTCAGTGACCACTCTGTTGGTGCGATGCCTCGCTTTTTGACTGCAGAAACAGATTCCGAGCGCCACAAATCATCCAGCAGCGGACGGATCAAAGCCGCGCCATCCACCGCGTTGGACGCGAGCGCCGGCTGGAGAAATTGAAACGGTGCGGCGGAAAGTTTTTGCAGTGCGCGCTCGAGCAGCTTCTGTGACTCCGGCAGTTCACCGACAGCCCGCAAGCGGGCGGCGTTGGTAAGCGCCGTCAACTGCCGGGCACCGATGAAATGGTGGCGAAACAAAAGCTCAACCTTCGGCTCGGCGGGTTTCGGCGGTGGCGATGCGGGTGGCTCACTCTTCTTCTGGCAGCCGCAAAGCACGGCCAGCCCAATCGCCATCAACACTGTGTAAACACGTCGCATAAAGGGCACACTGATTGCCAGAAATGCCACAAGTTGGCAAATTCAATTGCGGTTGATTGTGCGAGAATGAAGCTTGGAAAATAATCGTCTCCAAAAGAATATGCCCACTGATCGAACGCCGAACCATAAAGCAAAGTCACGCCTCCGATTATGATTCCCACGCAAAGATCATCCGACGTTCGCTTCTTCATTCGGCGACCATCGTCACCGCAAGGGGCCGCCTGCACGCGGATGAGACAGCTTGTAAACACTGCTAGCATTGCGATTTTGGCGAGCATGTCGCGGCTCGGCACTCTCCACGCAAACATCGCGGCCGATGCGATCAAGTGTCGATTGCCCGGCACGCCGGGCGAGTGTGCAGTGATGTGTGTCGAAGCGGCTTTTTCAGATTCTCGCGCCAGAGCGAAAGGAAGCGCCTTGTGAACTTCAAAGTCGTTGGCATTGGCGAAGTGTTGTGGGATCTGCTGCCGGGGGGACGGCAATTGGGCGGAGCGCCGGCGAATTTCGCCTACCACGCCGGCGCGCTGGGCGCGGAGGCGCGTGTGATCTCGCGCGTGGGCGACGACGAACTAGGGCGCGAACTGATGAAGCAACTGAAGAAACTCAGACTGCGGGCCGATTGCGTGGAGCGAGATCCTTTGTTGCCCACCGGCACAGTGAGTGTGGAAGTGGACGCCGCCGGCCAGCCGCACTTTACGATTCACGAAGGCGCGGCGTGGGATAATCTTCAGGGCGAGCCAGCGGGTCGGATCGCCGTTTCCCAGGCAGACGCGATCTGCTTCGGCACGCTGGCCCAGCGAAGCGAGCCTTCGCGTTCCACGATTCGACGGCTCGTTGCTACGACTTCACCTCGCGCGTTGCGAATTTTCGATGTGAATTTGCGACAACATTTCTGCCCGCCACCGATCATCGAAGATTCGCTGGCGCTGGCTGATGTGCTCAAAGTGAACGAAAGCGAACTGCCGCGCCTCGCCGAAATGTTTGGCTTGACTGACGGCGAGCGCGCACAGATCACTCAACTCATCGAACGTTTTGAACTGCGCTGTGTGGCGTACACGCGCGGCGGGCGCGGCAGCTTGCTGTTCGCCGACGGCCGTTGGTCGGACCATCCGGGCGTGCGCGTGAACGTCGTGGACACCGTGGGCGCGGGCGATTCGTTCACGGCGGCGATGACGCTTGGCTTTTTGGCTGGCTGGACTCTTGATGAAATCAACCAGCGCGCCAACGAAGTCGCGGCCTACGTTGCTTCGTGTGCAGGCGGAACGCCAGCGCTGCCGGACACGCTGCGCGCGCTGTTCCAAACGAACCGTCCGGCGGTGCAGGCGCAAGAACCCAGAGCATTGAAAACCAAATGAAAAACAGATTGTCCAAGCACCGACTCGGTCGCGCGGCATTGCATCTCGCGTGCATTCTACGCGGGGGCTGCGTGCGCTGGCACTTCGCCGGGATGTTGCGCGAACTGGGAATCCGCGCCGTTGTGTTTACGCTCACGTTTGCGACGTTTGCTGGTGCGTCATCCGAGAACGTCGCCGCTGAACTTTACCGCGAGCCGTTTCGCCCGCAGTTTCATTTCACGCCCGAACGCAACTGGATGAACGACCCGAACGGCATGGTCTTCTACGACGGCGAGTATCACCTCTTTTACCAGCACAATCCGTTTGGTGACAAATGGGGCCACATGAGCTGGGGCCACGCGGTCAGCCGCGACCTTTTTCATTGGGAGCATTTACCGCTCGCGCTCGCCGAGGAAAATGGGGTGATGGTTTTTTCCGGCAGCGCTATCGTGGATTGGAAGAACTCCAGCGGCTTCGGCAAAAACGGCAAGCCGCCGCTCGTCGCCATCTACACCGGCCACTACACGACGAAGCCGCTGCAGAACCAGCACATCGCCTACAGCAATGACCGCGGCCGCACATGGACGAAGTTTTCCGGCAATCCCGTGCTCGACATCGGCGAGAAAGATTTTCGTGACCCGAAAGTTTTCTGGCACGCCCCGACGAAGCGCTGGATGATGACGGTGTCCTGGCCGGTGCAGCGCAAGGTGCGCTTCTACGCGTCGCCCAATCTGAAGGAATGGACGCACCTGAGCGATTTCGGACCCGCCGGCTCGACGACTGGCATTTGGGAATGTCCCGATCTTTTTCCAATCGCCGTCGAAGGCGGAACGAAGCAGTCGAAATGGATGCTGATTGTAAACGTGGGTTCCGGCGCGGCGGCGGGCGGTTCCGGCGGCCAATACTTCGTCGGTCGATTCGACGGAAAACAATTCACGCTCGATCCTTCTTTTCCAAAACCGCAGCCAGAGTTTGTTCCCGTCGGAAAAATTATCGCGGACTTTGAAAGGGACGATTACGCCGGTTGGCACTCGACCGGCGATGCGTTTGGCCTCGCTCCGGCGCGCGGGAAGATTGGCGATCAACAAACCGTGGATGGTTTTCGTGGACGCGGCCTCGTGAACTCGTTTGCTCGTGGCGACGCTGCACAAGGCACGCTCACGTCACCGGAGTTTGAAATCTTGGCGGACTTTCTGAGCTTTCTCATCGGCGGCGGCAATCACGTTGGAGCGACGTGCTTGAATTTGTTGATCGATGGACGAGTTGCGCGCACTGCCACCGGTGACAACGCCGAACGCCTGAGTTGGAAATCCTGGAACGTTCGTGAATTGCGTGGCAAGAAAGCGGTGCTGGAGATCGTGGATCTTCATACCGGTGGCTGGGGGCACATCAACGTCGATCATATTCTCATGGCCGATGCGCCCGCTCGTCCCGCCAGCGAACCGGCGCTTTGGCTCGACTACGGCCCGGATTTTTACGCCGCGGTTTCCTGGTCCGACATTCCGCAGCGCGACGGCCGCCGCCTTGCGCTCGGCTGGATGAGCAACTGGCAGTACGCGCAGGATGTGCCGACTGCGCCGTGGCGCAGCGCGATGTCACTTCCACGCGAATTCGCGCTTCGTCGCACCGCCGAAGGACTACGGCTCGCCACGCAGCCGGTGCGCGAAACCCACCAGCTGCGTGGCGAACATCACCGACTCGACGGGGCGACCATTCGTGAAGCCAATGATTGGTTGCAACGAAACGGCATCCGCGGTGACAAGCTGGAAATCGAAGTTGAGTTTGCGACCACGGGCCAGAGCGAGTTCGGACTGCAGGTTTTAAAGAGCGCGAGCGAATTCACCGCCATTCGCTGCGAGCCAGGACGGCAGCAACTTGTTCTCGACCGCACGCACTCCGGCAAAACAGATTTTCATTCCAAGTTCAGCGATGTTTACGAAGCGCCGCTCCAATCGCGCAACGGAAGCACGCGTCTGCGAATTTTCGTGGACACGTCGTCCGTCGAAGTTTTCGCCAACGATGGTGAGACGGCGCTGACGGCGCTCGTTTTTCCAAGCGCGAACAGTCGGGGTATGGAATTCTCGGCCGCGTTCCCAGCCGCGAAAATTAAACGTCTCGACGTTTGGAAGCTCAAATCGGCCTGGCGATAATACTGCGCGTCGAGCGCAGACTGCCTCACACACCGCCGAAGCGCCGGTGTCGCTGGGCGTATTCTTCCAGCGCGTCGAAGAATTGCTGCTTGCGAAAGTCTGGCCAGAGCGTCGGCGTGACCACGAGTTCCGCGTAGGAAATCTGCCAGAGGAGAAAGTTGCTGATGCGCAGTTCACCGCTCGTGCGAATCAGCAAATCCGGATCGGGCCAGTGGCGTGTGTAGAGATGTTGTGCGACGACTTGCTCGTTGATTTCCGCCGGCTCGATTTCGCCGGCCTTAACTTTCTGCGCGATGCTGCGCATGGCCTCGACCAACTCGGTGCGTCCGCCATAGCTCAACGCGAGGATGAGCGTCAGGCCGTTGTTGCGGGCGAGCGCGGCCTGCGTTTTCTTCAATTGCTCCTGGACAAATTCCGGCAGGCGATAAATCTGCCCGATGACTTCGAGACGGACGTTGTTCTTGTTCAACTCGCCGATTTCGTTTTTCAGATAACGAGCCAGATACTTCATCAGCGTGTCCACTTCGTCCTTGGGGCGGTTCCAATTTTCGACGGAGAAAGCATAGAGCGTGAGATATTTCACACCGACCTCGCCGGCGGCGCGCACGATCATGCGGACGGATTCCACGCCCTGACGATGGCCCTCGACGCGCGGCAGATGGCGCTGCTTGGCCCAACGGCCGTTGCCGTCCATGATGACCGCGACGTGCGCGGGCAGAACCGCTTTTGCTGACGGGCTGAGGTGAGGATTGGCGCTGCTCATGAAACGTTGTTGCTCCGTGACTAACTGCGTGCCCGCGCACGCGCCATGCTGGACTAAAGCATGATCGTTTCCGCGCGGGCGGGGCCGACGGAAACGATTTTCAATTCGGCACCGGTCAGCTCGGCGATGGCGCGGAGGTAAGTACGCGCCTTCGCGGGCAGTTCCCGCCATTTGCGCGCGTGGTTTGTCGGCGTCATCCAGCCGGGGAATTCTTCATAAACTGGTTCGCATCGGGCAAATGCTTCGATGTCGTTTGGCACGTAGTCGTAGCGTGCCTTGCCATCGCGATAACCGACGCAAACTTTGATGGTCTCGATGGTGTCAAGCCCGTCGAGGTTGGTGACCGCCAGTTCGTCGATGCCGTTGACGATGGCGGCCTGGCCGGTGGCGACCGCATCGAACCAGCCACAGCGGCGTGCCCGTCCCGTGGTCGCGCCGAACTCGCGTCCCAGCCCGTGCAATAAATCGGAAATCTCGGCATTCTCCGTCGGCAACGGCCCTTCGCCGACGCGCGTCGTGTAGGCTTTCATCACGCCGACGACGCGATCCATGCGGTTGGGCGGCACCCCCGAGCCGGTACATGCGCCGCCCGCAGTCGTGTTTGACGATGTGACAAACGGATACGTGCCGTGGTCGATGTCGAGGAACGTGCCCTGCGCGCCTTCAAACAAAATCTCCGCCTGTGTCAGCGAGGCTTCGTGCAGGATGACGAGCGTGTTGGCAACAAACGGCTTCAAGCGGTCGCCCGCCGCGCGATAAGCGTTGTGTACTTTCTTGTACGAAAGCGGCTTCGCGCCGAAAGCCTTGAGCACTTCGTTGTTCTCCGAAATTTTCTGCCGCAATTTTTCCGCGAACCGTTCAGGATGAATCAAATCGATCATTCGCAGACCAGTGCGCGCGGCTTTGTCACCGTAAGCCGGGCCGATGCCGCGTTTGGTGGTGCCGATTTTGTTTTTGCCCTTTAGGATTTCGCGCTGGGCGTCCAGCTCGCGGTGGTAGGGCAGGACGAGGTGCGCCGTTTCGCTGACGAACAGATTGCCATCGACTTTGATGCCGAGCTTGATCAAGCCGTCAATCTCCTCGACGAGGTTGACGGGATCGATCACGACGCCATTGCCGATGATGCACTTTTTGGTGGAGCGGAGGATGCCCGACGGCACCAGGTGCAGGACGTACTTTTGTTTGCCAATGTAAACCGTGTGGCCGGCATTGTTGCCGCCCTGGGTGCGGACGACGATGTCCGAGTCCTCCGTCAATACGTCGATGATTTTGCCTTTGCCTTCGTCGCCCCATTGGGCGCCGACCAAAATTGTATTCGCCATAGAGTTTTGCCCGCGTTGACAATAAAAAGCCCCGAAACGTAAATTCGGGGCTGTGTGCGCGGTATTTACGCGCGGAAGCTAGTGAAGGTCGCTGGCACTGTCAACGCCGGAAGTGGCGCGCTGACGGCGCAGGTCCGCCCGATGGTGGCACTTGCGGAATCGTGAAGATTTTTGTTTCCATTTGGCCCGCGTGCTTTTTAGAGTCCCGCTTCGTTTAATAGCCGGCTGGAAGGGTGGTTTCTGGCAGGCGACATGAAATTGAAATATGCCCTTAACACATACAAAAGAACTGTTCGCCAAGGCCCTCAAAGGCAAATACGCGCTTGGCGCATTCAACGTCAACAACATGGAGCTGTTGCAGGCCATCGTGGAGGCTTGCGAGGAGGAAAAGGCTCCCGTCATGCTCCAAATCTCCAAAGGCGCGCGGCAGTATGCCCATCCGGTCTATCTCAAAAAACTTATTGAAGCGGCGGTAAGTCTCTCGAACATCCCGATTGCAGTTCACCTGGATCACGGCGACAGCTTCGAACTGTGCAAGGAATGCATCGATGAAGGCTTCACCAGCGTGATGATCGACGCCAGCCACGAGCCGTTCGAGAAAAACATCGAGATTTGCAAAAAAGTCGTCGATTACGCCCACAAGCACAACTGCGTCGTCGAAGGCGAACTCGGCATGTTGGTCGGCGCGCAACATGACGACGGCGAGGAAGGCGGGGGTTACTCGAAGGGTGGCTGCTACACGCATCCGGACGAAGCCGTCCAATTCGTCAAGGCTTCCGGCGTGGATTCACTCGCTGTCGCGATTGGCAATTCCCACGGCGCCTACAAATTCAAAGGCGAGCAGCACCTTGACCTCGAACGGCTCAAAGCCATCAAGAAAGCGCTCATGGACGCCGGCCTGGGCGATTATCCGCTCGTGCTGCACGGCGCTTCGAGCGTACCTAAAGATCTCGCTGCGGAGATTAACAAATATGGTGGCAAACTAGGCGAAGACACCGCCGGAGTGCCGGAAGCCGACATCGAAATCGCGCGGCGCACGGGTTGCACGAAAGTCAACATCGACACGGATTTGCGCCTGGCGATGACGGCGGCGATCCGCAAGGTGATGTTTGAAAACCCGAAGGAATTCGATCCGCGCAAATACCTCGCGCCGGCGCGCACGAAGGTGAAGGAACTAGTCCGGCACAAAGTGAAGAACGTGTTGTGCTGCGCGGGGCACGCCTTCGATTAAGCGAAATTTTTTTCCTTGGAATTTGCGCGCGCAGGCTCGGCTCAAAAAGCCGGGCCTGTTTTATTTTTGCGCGGTGACACCGCCAGCGTTGGCAGGTTCGCCTTGGGCCGCCGGAAGCACGATGCGAACGGTGGTCCGCTTCTTCGGCGTGCTTTCAATTTCGAGGGCGCCGCCGTAAACCTCGCAGAGGCGTTTGGCGATGAACAAGCCCAGCCCGGCGCCTTGCTGCTCGTATAACTCCCGTCCGAACTGCATGTGGGCGCCAATGTTCGCGATTTGTTCAGGGGTGAAACCGCGGCCCTGATCGGTGAACGAACAAGTGAAGCCGGCCTTGCTTGGGCCGGCATGGACGATGACCGGCGATCCTGGCGCGGAGAATTTCAAGGCGTTCTCCGTAAGCTCTTCGACGATTTTGCGCAGATGATCCTGTCCAATCGTGAGGCGGACGGGTTGACTCAGCAGATTCAAATCATCCGCTCGATTCAGGGCCCTGGCTTTTTCCCGCACGGCTTCGGTGATCAAGCCGCTCACTTCGGAGGTTTGGGTGGCGCGGAAAGCCGCGAGTCGTTGCGGGTCCGCGTAGAGCAGTTCCAGTTGGGCATAGATTAGAAAATTTTCGGTCAACCGATGCAGGCGGAGCGCGGCCTGGTTGATGAATTTCGCCGACTCGAAAATCTCGGCTGGCGGCATCTTCTGATAATCTTCCATCAAAATGGAGGACAGGCCCATGATGCCGTTGAGCGGGGTGCGCAGTTCGTGCGGCAGCGCGAGCGTGATCTTTCCGCGCAACTCGTTGAGTTTTTTTTCCGTGCGCTGTTGCACGGCGTCCTGCTTGGTGAGCCGTGTGTTGACGGCGGCCATCAGCTCGGCGGCGTTGAAAGGCTTGGCGAGGAAATCATCCGCACCCAGTTCCATGCCGCGTCGGAAGTTGCCTTTGTCGGATGCGCCGGTCAAAAAAATGAACGGGATGACGGCGGTGGCCGAGTCATTGCGGAGCAGCGATAACGTGGCGAAACCGTCGAGCTTGGGCATGTTGATGTCGCACAGGATCAAGTCTGGCAACTGTTCCAACGCCAGATTGGCGCCGGTTTTCCCATCCTCCGCCGACAGGACTTTGTAGCCGGACAAGCTCAGCGTGTCCTGCACGATTTCGCGCACGTCTCTGCTGTCGTCGATGATCAGTATTTTCTTCATGCCCACGTTCTGCGTCTCAAAATGAGACAATCTGTATCTCCAAGTGTCCACAGATTTGACACTTTGAGAAGAATGTCCATAATTTTCCTGCGTAATTGTCCAGCGTATTCAGATAAGCAAGACCTCAACCACTTTATGACTCCGACATTCAAAAATAATTCACTGCCGGCGGACGATCGTCGCGCAGTCGCGCGCAATCAGTGCTGGCTGGGGAAAAAATTCAATCTGCTGGTCGCGCTGTTCGCCCTGAATGCGGCCATCAGCCGGACGATCGCCGCACCAGCCGCCGCCGAATCCATTCCGTCCCGCGACACGCCGGCGCACGTGGCGGCGCTGCGCTTCATGCGCGGGATCAATCTCGGCAACGACCTGGAGTATGCCGCTGGCAATGGGGCGGGCGGCCTGACTTACAGCGCCGCGGATTTCGATTTGATTCGCGCGGAAGGTTTTGACCATGTCCGCATCCCGGTCGCGTGGCATCTGTACGCGGGTCCGGCGCCGAACTTCACCATCACCAACAGCATCTTCACCCGAGCGGACGCCCTCGTGAACAACGCTCTCAATCGCGGGTTGGCCGTCCTCCTGGATCTTCACCACTTTAATGAATTCACGGCCAAGCCGACGGCAAACACCAACGAGTTCTACGCGATCTGGAAGCAAGTCGCCGCGCATTACGCGAGCCGGCCGGCCAACTTTGCCCTCGAACTGCTGAACGAACCGAACGATGCCGCAACCACCACTGTTTTGAATCCGATTTACGCGGAAACGATCCGCCTCATTCGTCTTACCAATCCCGGCCGCACTATCTTCGTCGGCCCGGGCGAATTCAACAGCATCGACCAGTTGTCTTTCTTATCGCTGCCCAAAACCGATCTCAACCTCATCGTGACCGTTCATTGTTACGATCCGTATTATTTCACACACCAGGGAGCAGAGTGGGCATTGCCGGACACGGCGATCACGGGCGTCCTCTTTCCCGGCCCGCCCACCTTGCCGATCCCTGCGACGGATCTTACGCAGAAAAAGATCACGCACACGTGGGTCTTCGACTGGTTCAAAGATTACAACGTCAAGCCGACCAGCGTGAACCCGAGCAGCTCGTTCGCTTTTCGCGCGAAGTTGCAACGCGCCAAGACCTGGTCGGATCGGGTTGGGCGCCCCATTCATGTCGGCGAATTCGGCTGCTACGAAAAAGCCGACGCGCAATCACGCGTCAATTTTTATCGTGAAATCCGCACGCAGATGGAGACGCTGGGACTCGGCTGGGCGATGTGGGATTGGAAGGCTGGCTTCCATTACATCAAGAACGGTCGTCCCGAACCGGCCGGGATGCGCGACGCCATGTTTCCGCCGCCGGTGTTGAACAGCCCGGCGCTCGGCTCGTTTGAGATTCAAGGCGCGGCCGGCAAATCCTATCGCGTCAGCCGCACGCCGTCATTGTCCGCGCCAATCGACTGGACGGCCATCGCCACTCAGATGCTGACGGCTCCCGTGATGATATTCAACGACGTGGATGCGACCAACCAGGCCGGCGGCTATTATCGGGTCGAATGGCTGAAATGAACGGCGGGCCGAGCAAAAGAATCCGTCGTCGTCTGCGTCTCGATAATGGAACCTAAATTCCGCAATTGGAATGGACCACTGAGAACGCCAAGAGCACAAAAGGTGAGCGATGAGGGCAGGCTCGCGACCAACAGCTTTCACCTCCCAGGTGAGGGAAAGTTACACCCCAAAAACACCATCCCCCCCCATTTCTCTACTCTATGCGGTCTTTGTGTTCTTTGCGGCTAAATGAACTGCGGTTTCTAGGTTCAATTGCGGATCGAAAGGAGCGAAATCCCCAGGGCTTTGCCCGTCGCCGGATCCACCACCAAGTCATTCAGTCCTGACCCGTAACGTGCCGGCGCAAACGGGTTGATCAACTGAAGAGGTTTGTCAGTTTTGGCGAGCCTGACCAGGGCACCGCCGAAAATCACTTTCCTCGGGACGGCTCGCAAGGCTGGGCTGTCGGGTGCCAGCAAGGCCGGCGCGGATTTCTTCTTCGCTGGAATTTGTGTCTGGTTGGAAACTTCCGCCTGGTTTGCTTGACCGCGGGAGTTTACCACGGACAGCGCCAACGCCAGCGCGAGAATAAGAATCGCTTTCACTTTTCAATGATTTGCCAAGTTGGTGGGCCCACTCGGATTTGAACCGAGGACCAAGCGATTATGAGTCGCCTGCTCTAACCGCTGAGCTATGGGCCCGGAAAACACGCCGACCGGCTGGCTTTGCCACCGCCAGTTCGCGGCCACGTCCTGCTTAGTCCAATTGCCGCCGGCTGGCCAGTTTTCTTTTGGCGGCAGACTTTCACCGGCGTGCGCCGGCCTGTTTTCGCAATCGGCGTGGCCCAGATATTTTCCCCAACAACGGCGCGTTCGCTTTCAATCCAATTTTCTCGACAAGCGACAACCGGCGATGATACAAGCTGCAACAGGTTTTGCGGCGAGGAGCAGCTTAAGCGCGTGGTAGGTAACGAGCACGGAGCCATTCGCTTTTGCATCCCATGGGCAGCCGAATTCCGCAGGCGGTGATGAGTGTTTCAAACAACAAGTTCATTCTATGAGACGCGCTCGGAGGAATCGATCAACTTGGAAACAGGCGGTCGGCGTTGGCGCCGTGGCGCGCGTGGCGTCCGTGTCCATCCTGGCTTTCACGGCGGGCGCATTGCGCGCGGAGGAACCGGCGGCATCCGCCGGCAAATCTTTCGATCCCTTTGCCATCAGCCTGGACGACCTCAAGAAACTCACCGTCGAAGCCGCCTCCCGCCGCGCGCAATCCATCTACGACGCGCCGGCTTCCGTCAGCATCATGAACGCGGACGACATCAGGAAATACGGCTATCGCACGCTGGCGGAACTGCTCGGCAGCGTGCGCGGGTTTTACGTGAGCTACGACCGCAGCTATTCTTTTCTCGGCGAGCGCGGCGTCAACCGCGGCGACTTCAACAACCGCGTGCTGGTGCTCATCGATGGCCATCGCATCAACAACAATCTGACGGACGGCGGGTTCATCGGGCCGGAATTCCTGCTCGATGTCGATTTGATCGAAAAAGTGGAAATCATTCGCGGTGCCAGCGCGGTCCTCTACGGCAATAACGCCTTCTTCGGCGTCATCGATGTCAAGACGCGCAAGGGCGGGGAAGTGAACGGAGCGGAAGTTTCCGCGAGCGCGGGCAGTTTCGACACGTACCGCGGCCGGGTTACTTACGGAAAGAAATTAAAGGACGTCGAGTTCCTCCTCTCCGCCTCCATTTCCGACAGCGAAGGCCGCGAGAAATTGTTCTTCAAAGAGTTCGCATCGGAACCCAGCCACGGCATCGCCTCGCGCGGGGACGACGAATCGTTCAAAAGCGCGTTCGGCACCGTGACATGGAAGGAAATCACCTTGCAGAGCGGCTTCATCACCCGTGAAAAGGGCAATCCCACCGGCGCGCCCGACATTGGCATTGCGTTCAACGACCGCCGCGCCCGCGCCACGGACGGGCGTGCCTACGTGGATCTTAGCTTGAACCACAAATTCTCGGACGACCGCGACATGGTCGCCAAGCTCTACTACGACCGGTACGAATTTCGCGGCAATTATCCCGTGAGCGACGCGCCGCTCCTGCACTACAACGCGCTGGGTGAATGGTGGGGCGCCGAGTTCCAGTTCAACCAGCGGCTGCATGACAGGCACACGCTCACGTTCGGCGGCGAATTCCGCGATGACTTCCGTCAGGAAAGCCACAGTTACGATGCCGAGGCTTCGTATGCGGACCTCCAGCGCACGCGCCAGAGCCACGGCGTTTATTTTCAGGGCGACTTCGAATTGCTCAAGCAACTGCGCTTCAACGCGGGCGTCCGCTACGATCGTTACGGCGACTTTCACGGCACCGGCAATCCCCGCCTCGCGCTGATTTATAATCCGTTCGAGACCTCCTATATCAAGGCGATCTACGGCACCGCGTTTCGCGCGCCGAACTTTTTTGAACTGATCGATCAACGCAACCAGACACTCAAGCCCGAGAACATCACCACCACCGAACTGGCCTGGGATCAGGACCTCGGCAAACACTTTCACACCACACTTGCTGGGTTCTACAACCAGATCGACGACCTCATCAGCCTCCAGGTTGCGCCCGATGGCAATCTCGACCGCGTCAATCTCCCCGGCGCGGATGCCCGGGGCGTCGAGTTCGAAGTGACGGCCACCAAGCTGCCCGGCGGCGTCACCGGCCGCGCCAGCTACACCTGGCAGGAGACCGAGGATCGCAATACCCATCGCATCCTGACCGATTCGCCGCGCCATCTGGCCAAGCTCAACGTCAGCGCGCCCATCGTGGAAAAGAAACTTTTCGCGAGCCTCGAATTCCAATACACCACGCGCCGCCTTACGCTCGCGGGCGCGGACGCCGGCGGGTTCGGCATCGCCAACTTCACGCTCTTCAGCCAGAATCTCCTGCCCAATCTCGAAATCTCCGGCGGCGTTTACAATTTGTTCGACCGGAAATTTTCCGACCCGGCCACGCCGTTTCATGCGCAGGATATGATCGAGCGCGACGGCCGCGCCTTCCGCGTGAAACTCACTTACCGATTTTGAAAAGAGCACTTCCAACTTCTCGCGCCCTGCGCATGAACACCTTAATCGAAGCCATGAAAACCCGAATTAGGCGGAACTATGAAATTGGTTTGGGTGGCACGGCCAACCTGGCCGTTCACGGCGGCAACTTGCCTCCGGGCAGTGCGCATGGGCATCGACCACGGTTGGCTGGCCGGGGCGCGCGCTTGACAGTCGGGCTGGTAGCCCGACCGAACGGGCCGGTGGCCCGTTCCCCCAGACCTCGACCACGCCATTCCAGTTTGGAATTGCCGGCAGCGGCGAATCCAAATGAACACGCCTATCCAAGACATGAAAATCCGATTTAAGCAACGCACCGGCCCGGCGTGGCGGAGCCAGAACCAGAGAGACACTGATTGCATGGATTTTCACGGAACGAATCCGTGCGAATCGGTGAAATCCGTGTCGCACCAATTTTCCCGGCTGCACCAAACCGTTAACGCGGAGACGCAGAGAACGCGGAGATTCATTGAGTTTGATTCTCTCCGTGCCCCTCTGCGCCTCTGCGTTAAGGGCGGCCATCAGCCAATTCAAAATTCAAAATTCAAAATTCTCAATTT